>DASWSY010000142.1:0-9438 GCA_036402415.1 Rhizobacter sp.
CAAGAGCGTCACGTCGATGCTCGTGGGCCTGGCCTTGCAGCGCGGGCGGCTGCGCAGCCTCGACGAGCCGGTGCGCCACCTGCTGCCGCACGCGGTGGCGAGCGTGCCGGGCTCGGTGCTGGCCGGGGTGTCGCTGCGGCAGATCCTGCAGGGTCGCACCGGGGCTGCGTTCGAGATCGCGCGGGCCGCCGAGATGCTGGGCGCGGCCGAGCCGCTGCGCTTCGCGCTCCGGGCCTGCCGCGTGGCGCCGCCCTCGCGGTCGGGCTGGACGTACAACGACGCCGCGATCAGCCTGCTCTCGCCCATCCTGCAGGTGGCCGAGGGCGCGAGCCTGGCGAGCCTCGCGTCGCGCGCGCTCTTTGCGCCGCTGGGCATCCGCCGGTTTGCCTGGCGGCGCGACCTGCGCGACCGGCCGCTCGCGCATGCCGGGCTCGCGTTGCGCCCGCGCGACCTCGCCAAGCTCGCGTGGCTGATGCTGCAGCACGGCCGTTGGCAGGACCGCGAGCGGTTGCCGGCCGACTGGGTGGCGGAGAGCACACGTTCGCACGGCCCGGTCGAGTGGCGGGCGCCGCCGATGCAGGACCTCGGCTACGGCCACCTGTGGTTCACCGGCCGCCTGCAGGCGCGGCCTCTGGTGTGGGCCCAGGGGTACGGCGGCCAGTTCGCCTTGATCGCGCCGGCGCAGCGCCTGGTCGTGGCCACCGCGGCCACATCGCCTGCGCCGCAGAAGGCGGCGGTGCAGATGCAGGCGGTGCGGGCGCTGTTGGCGCGCATCGTGCTCGCGGCGGCGTGACCCTCAGGGGCTCGCCGGCCGGTCGAGAAACCGCCGCACTGCGGCGACTGACGTGCCGGGCTGGTCGTTGAACATGAAATGACCGGCGGCCGCGATCACCTCGAGTTCGGCACGTTTGAAGTGGCCCATCAGCTTGCGCTGGTGCGCTTCGCCGTGCACGGTGTTGCAGCCGCCCGCGAGGAACAGCGTCGGCCCCTCGAAGCGCTCGATGCCGCGTCGGAAATCGAGCTGCAGCGCGAACGCACGATCGCCCATCATGCGGCCGATCGTCGCCTGGAAGTTCGGGCTGCCGAAGCGCCAGGCCTGAAGCGGCGGCAGGCGGCCGCCGCACAGCTCGGCCTCGCCCTGGGTCAGCGGGAACACCTGCATCAGGAACCAGTCGTCGCGCGCATACGGGTCGCCCTGGGTGCTCACGAACCACTTGCCGAGCCATGCGCGTGCAAAGCCCCACATCACGCGCACGGGCGGAAGCGATCGTGACGACAGCAGGTCGCTGTCGGCCGCCACCAGGAAGGCCGGCTCCGCGAGGATGAGCCGGGCCACCTTGCGGGGATGTGTGCCCGTGTAGGCCGAGGCCAGCATCGCGCCCCACGAATGCCCGAGCACATGGACCGGGCGCCCGTGGCCGAACGCGTCGACGAAGGCGTCGAGGTCCTCGACGAAGCTTTCGAGGGTGATGCTTGAGGCGGGCACCCGCGGTGACAGGCCGGTGCCGCGCTGGTCGTAGAAGACCACGCGATACTCGTCGGCCAGTTGCGCGAGGCCGAGCAGGTAGCGGTAGTCGGCGCCGGGGCCGCCGTGCACGATGATGAGCACGGGCTTGGCCGGGTCGCCGAACTGCTCGGAATGGAAAGGGTAGCCCTTGAGCGTGACCCGGGGGATGCTGGCATCGTGTTCCAGGGTGGGCGGCAGGCCCGTCGACGAGGCTGGCGCCGGCAGCAGTGCGGCGGCCGAGGCCAGGGCGGCGAGGGCCCGCTGGAGGGTATTGCGGACGCGGGCGTGAAGCGGCATGGCGGGTTCCCGGAGCGGATCGGAACCAGGATCGTGACGGACCGTCGCCAGGCGAGCGACAACATTTGATAAGGAAAGGCCATGTCCAGGATGCGCCACGCGCGGCCTGAAGCGCGTCTCGACGGACCGCAACGCGAGGCGGTGATCGCCATCGCGCGCACGGTGGCGCCGCTGGACGTGCACGAGTTCGAGCCGGTGCTGCAGGCGGCCACCGCGCGCCGCCTCGAGGCGCAGGACGCGCTGCTGCACGCCGGTGACCCCGACGAGCGCGAGTACTTCGTCCTCGAAGGCGTGTTGAGAACCTGGCTGTCCGACGCGCAGGGCCGCAGCGTGACGCTTGCCTTCCACGTCGGGCCGGGGATCGTGATGCCGGCCATCACCCGAACGGCCGACGGCCGCTCGCGCGTGCACTGCGAAGCCTTGACGGCCTGCCACGTGGCCGGCTTCCCCTCGCACACCTTGGTCGACTGCATGCGGCGCAGCCCCTCGGTCCAGCAGTGGGGCGACGCCGTGCTGAGGGCCGAACTCGTGAGGCGAGCGGACCGCGAATGGGCGCTGGCGGCGCTGCCCGCGGCGCAGCGCCTGAGCCAGTTCCGCGAGCAGTACCCGGGGCTGGAGTCGAGGATCGCGCAGCGCCACATTGCGAGCTACCTGGGCGTGACCTCCGTCAGCCTCAGCCGCTTGCGCTCGCAGGAACGCGGGCCGCAGGCGCCCGGGCGCCCTTAGGGCTCAATGCCTTGCGTCACTCCGGGGTGTTCGGCCGCAGCGGCGAGAAGCGTTCTTCCTTGGTCGTGAGGAAAGGCAGCGTGCGGCTCGCGGTGAGCCACGAGACGCCGAAGGCCACGAGCCCCAGCGCCTCGCCGTAGAACACGAAACGCGCCATCAGCTTCGTCAGGCCGCCCTGCGTGAAGGTCTCCACCGCCAGCGAGACGATCGAGACCAGCATCGCCACGCCGCATGCGAGGTAGATCCACGAGCGCCAGTGCGCCTGGCGCGAGGGCTTGGCGTGCGCACGCTGGTAGAAGCCCCAACACAGGTAGGCCAGGATGAGGAAGAGCACGATCGCTGCCCCGCCGTGCAGGCCTTCGACGATCTCCTCGCGGTCCACGCAGCGGCAGGGAAACATCGCGATGCAGATGGCGCACAGCGCCGCGACCTTGCACAGCACCATCTCCACGCGTGTGTAGCCGTTGTAGGCCAGCATCAGCGCCGAGATGGCGAAGAGAAAGCCGATGAAGATGACCTGCGACCACCCGCCCTCGTAGTAGGCGGCGCTGATGGAGGTGAGGGTGCTGTTGGAGAACGCACTCGTCAGCCAGGCCAGCGTGATCGCGATCACGCCAACCAGCAGCTTGATGGTGTGGTGGTCGATCTGGTGGTTCTGATGGTTCTGGTCGTTGGCATCTGACATGGGATTGGCCCTGATTCCTGTTCGCCATGAAGGCCCCGAGGGCGACGCGTGCCGGACGGTTCGACGGGTGATCGCGCAGGCCGGCGGTGCGTGCCGGGCCGCAGTATGGCTCAGGGTGTTGCAGGGCTGATCCACCGATGCCCACCAATGGGGGAGCGGTTGTGAAACGGCATGTTCGGGGGATCTTCAGAGGGGTGGGCCGTGATGCAATACGCGGATGAACGAGGAAGTCCAGTCGCTGCGCGCTCGCCTGCAGGACCTGCATGAGCAGCACACCACCGGGTTCGTGAACGACGCCCAGTTCGCCGAAGCCCGGGCACTGCTGGAGCGCAAGCTGGTCGATGCGGTGATGCGCAGCCCCGATCCCGACGACGCGTGGCCCGAAACCGTGATGATGGGCGACATGCGGCCTGACGTGGTGCCGATGCCCCCGGCGCGCCCGCACGCCGCGTCATCGAAACCCGACGCGCTGCGCTGGTTGATCGGCGTGTGCGCCCTCGCCGTGGCGGCCGCTGCGCTCACGTATGGCTGGGCCGTGTCGTCGCGGGCACCGTCTTCTTCGAAGACGAGCCTGGACGCCGCCCCCGCGGCCACGGCCGACGGCGTTCCCGTGCTGCGTGGCACGGCGGCTGCGTCGGCGCCAGCCGAGGCGGTGGCGTCGGGCGCGCCCGGGGCGGCGCGCGCCGCCATCAGCGGCACCGTGGCGCTCGCGCCGAGCCTCGCGTCGCAGGCGCGGCCCACCGACACGGTCTTCATCTTTGCCCGCGCGGTGGATGGCCCGCCGATGCCGCTGGCCGTCATCCGCAAGCAGGTGAAAGACCTGCCCGTCGCCTTCACGCTGGACGACAGCATGGCCGCGTGGCCGGCGGCCACGGTGTCCTCGTTTCCGCAGGTGGTGGTGACGGCGCGCGTCAGCAGGAGCGGCGAAGGCCAGCCGCGCGAAGGCGACCTGCAGGGCCAGTCGCCCCCGGTGGCCGCCGGCATCGCCGGGCTGCACATCGAGATCGGCGACGTGCTGCGCCCGTAGTCGGCGCCGCTGCGCCGGCTTGGCCCTCAGAGCGGCGCGAGCACGAAGTCGCCGGCCTCGTGGCCCGCGAAACCGATCGGCGCGTACTGCGGCTGCTGCTGCACCTTCATCCGGCGCCCCAGGTGCGCGAAGCGCGCGGCCACGGCGTGGTGGAGCTCCTGGGCGGCCACCGGTGCCTTCACCTGTCCCAGCACGTCGAGCAGGCTGCGGGCGAAGAGCGAGTGGTTGATGCTGCCGCCGTCGACCACCGGCTCCAGGCCACCGGAGGTCATGGCGACCCGCGCGCGCTGGCGTGCGAGCTGGTCCAGCGGCGCGAGGCGCTGCTCCAGCGTGAGCGCCTGGTCGACGGCAGGCACTAGCGAACGGGTGAGCGTGCCCGAATAGCACGAGTCGGCGATCACGAGCACGTGGCGCGCGCTCATCGCCGAGAGCTGGTCGGTCACGTCGATCACCGACACCCACTGCGCGATGTCTTTCAGGTCGCCGTCGACGGGGATCCAGTAGCCGCGGGCGGTCACCGGGTCCATCTGGCCGTGGCCTGCGTAGTAGACGAGCACCTGGTCCTGCGGGCCGACCTGCTGGCGCAGGCTGCCCAGCGCCGACAGGAGCTGCTGGCGCGTCACGTCCTGCAGCAAGGTCACCGCGAAGCCGAAGCGCTGCTGCAGCACCGAGGCCACCGCCTGTGCGTCGGCGCGTGGCGTGTCGAGCGCGGTCCAGTGCTGGTAGCGCTGGTTCGCGATGACGATCGCGTGACGCTTGCCGCCTTGCAGCGGGGCAAGCACCGGCCGCTCGACGGGCAGGGCGGACGCGACGGCGCTGGCCGGCGCCGGTGCTTCCACCGGCGCTGCCGCCGTCAGGGGCGCCGAGCGCTGCACCAGCTTCAGCTCGGCGCGTGCCTGCGCGCCGACTTCGTCTTCCGCCTGCACCAGCACGGTCGTGGGGCTCGGTCCCACGATGAGAGGGATGCTCAGCAGGCCCTGTGCATCAGGGCTGTGGACCTGACCGTTGACCCGCACGGACTTCACGCCGTTGGCGCTGGCCACGCGCACCACCACGTCGAGTGGGCCCGGTGCGCTTTCCAGCGTGATGGCGCTCCCCGGCACGTGCGGCAGCGGTGCGGCGCCGACCGGTGAGACGAGGTCGACACGCAGGCGTTCGGCGCGCTGGATGGACAGGCCCGCCACCAGGCCGCCGGTGGCCTTCTGCACCAGGTCGCCCACGCGACGATAGGCGTCGAGCGAGCTCAGGCCTTGTGCGGCTGCGAGCATCGCGCCTTTTTCCAGGAAGCCTGCCAGGCCGATCAGCGCGCGTGCCGAGCCTTGCGCCGCGGCCTTCTCGTACCAGGACTGCGCTTCGGCGCGGTCGCCTCGCTGGTCGAGCAACTCGGCCAGCGACGCCTGCGCTGCGGGTACACCCTGGGAGGCCAGCGGCAGCAGCGCGGCGAGGGTGGCGGCCGTTGCCCCGCCGCTGCCCGACGCCGTGGCGGGGCTCGCCGATTGGCTTGCAGCGGCTTGCGTCGGCGGCTCGACATATTCGCCGCCGGCGGCCTGGCACTGCGAGGGCGACAGGCGCGTGGCGCGGCGCGGTCCGACGGTGGTGCTGAGCCCCAGCCGGCGCACCTGCCCGGGCAGCAGGCAATGCACGAGGCCGTCGTTCGGTTCGGCCTGGGGGGCGGAGGTGCCGGCGCCATGCGCATTGGCACCGAAGAGAAGGCTCAGCAGCAGGGCGGCACTGGCGAGCGCGGTCTGCCGCAGGTGCGGCGAAGAAGCGGCCCTCATCGGCTCAGCCTGCGCGGAACTGCACGCGGCGGTTGCTGCCGCTGTACGGGTCGCTCTTGTCCAGGAGCTTGTGCGGGCCCTTGCCTTCCACGCCGAGTTGCGTGACGGGCAGCTTCTTCACGTTGACGAGGTAGTTGCGCACCGCCGCGGCGCGGCGCAGCGAGAGGCTCTCGTTGTAGTGCACGCTGCCTTTCGCGTCGGTGTGGCCTTCGACCACGACCTTCACCGTGCCCTCGGTCAGGCGGATGCCTTCGGCGATGACGTCGAGCTGCTGGCGCGCCTTGGCGCTGAGCGCGGCGGAGTCGAAGCCGAACGGCACCGGCACCGACACGGCGCTGGCTTCGACCGGGTTGCGCGTGGGCGTCTGTTCGAGCAGCGCGAACGGCGAGCGGCCGTTGATCGGCGCCGCACCGCGCAGCTTGGTCGCTTCGCTTGCGCCTCGCGAGAGGATGTCGGCCACCTCCTGTGCGGTGGGTTGCCGTCCGTCGCCGTAGACCATCACCGTCTGCGCCTGCACCAGCAGCGGTGCGGCCAGCAAGGACAGTGTGGCGATCCTGATCTTGATGTTCATGTGTTGTGTGCTCCCTGTGAACGCAATCGAAGATTTTTCCATGCGCGTCGCGAGGGACGGCCCCCACATCGGAGGGGGCGCCGCCCCACCAAATGCAACCAACGGAAACGACGTGGCGCACAGGGCGGCGTCCACCCGCAAAGGGGATGGGCGCCTGCAGGGCTTGTCCGGATGATCGCGGCTTTTTGTCCAGGCGGGCGGTACGGAGAGGGCCGCACGCGAGATCACCCACCACCACAACCATGAAGAAATCCAAGATCACATCGCTGTCATCCCTGGCCGTGTTGCCCTGTCTCATGAGCGTGGCCGCCGATGCGTCGGCCGCCATCGAGTGTTCGCCGAGTTCGATGGTCAGCGGCAGCACGGTCGCGCTGCTGGGCAACTGCATCGACACCGACACCAGCATGCCGCTCGCCACGGGCACCGAGATCTGGCGCATCGGCCCGCCCGGCAGTTCGTCGCCGCTGGGCACGCGCGCCGTGGGCAGCGGCCCGCTCGTCGTGCCGGCCTTGCCGGGCGAGCACACCTACTACGTCTCGGAGATCGACACCGGCTATGGTGGACTGGTGAGCGTGGCAGGCGAGGGCGGCTACCCGACCACCGTCGTCACCCTGCCGTGCCCTGGTGAGGTGCTGCCTGCCGCGGCGGCTCGTGCGCGCGCGCAGCGCGTGCGCCGGCTCGATCACGACTGCGCGGCCCCCACCACCACCGCAGCCGAACTTGCCACGCCACTGATGGCAGTGCAGGGCCAGCGCATCCGGAGCAACCTCGACCATGCGCAGTCGCGCATGCGCACGCTCCGCGCGAACCGCCAGGCGCCCGCCTTTGACGCGCCCGGCGTGCCGCTGCCGGCCAGGAGGACCGACGACCCGGCGGGCGGCGCGCGCGACACGCAACGCCTGGGCGTCTACGTGCTCGGTCTCGGCGACGTGCTGCGCCAGAACCGCAGCGACACGCGCTCCGAGTTCAAGCTGCGCAGCACCGCGCTGTCGGTCGGCGCCGACTACCGCGTGAACGACGAGTGGGTGCTCGGCGCGAACGCCGGCGGCTCGAACGCCCGCATCGACTTCGCCGATTCGCTCAGCGAGCAGAAGAGCAAGGGCGGGCAGGTCACGGCGTACGCGAACTGGAGCGTCACACCCTCCTTCTACGTGAGTGCGACGCTCAGCTACGAGGCCACGCGTTATGCCTTGCAGCGCGACGACGGGATCGGCGGCGTGGCCGAAGCGAGGCCCGGCGGCCGCGGTGTCGGCCTGAGCCTCTCGGCCGGCCACGACATGAGCTTCGGCGCCTGGAGCCTCGGGCCTTACGTGCGCATCGACAGCATCACCTCGCGCGTGCAGGCCTTCGAGGAAAGCGGCAGCAGCGAGGCCCTGAGCGTGAGCGCGCAGACGGTCCGCTCCACCACCTACAACCTCGGCGCGCAACTGCAGACGAGCGTGCCGGTGTCGTGGGGCCTGGTGCTGCCCTACGTGCGCCTCGAAGCCACGCGCCGCACGCAAAGCACGCGCGACGCCGCCAGCGCCACCCTGGTCAACGGCAACACCACCGTGCTCATCCCGAACGACGCCGACACGCGCAGCGGCTACGGCAATGTCGCGCTCGGCGTGTCGAGCCTGCACCAGGGCGGCATGAGCTGGTTCGCCGATGTCGAGACCGGCGTGGCGCAGAAGGGCTACCGCAGCCAGCGCTTCGGCCTCGGCCTGCGCTTCGAGCTCTGATCGAGGCGGCGTGCATGGCCCGGGTGCTGATGGCGTGGGAGCTCGGGGCCAACCTCGGGCACCTCACGCGCCTGCGGCCAGTGGCCGTGGCGCTCGGCGCGCGCGGCCACGCGTTGAGCTTCGCGCTGCGCGACGTGATGGGCAGCCGCACCTTGCTGCCGCCCGAGCTGGGCCGTGTGTACCAGGCGCCGGTGGCGATCAACGTGTCGCCCACGCCGGCGTGGACGATGGCCGACTTGCTCATGGCCTGCGGCTATGGCCATGCGGCGGGCCTGGCCGGCCTCGTGGCCGCGTGGCGCTCGCTGTTCGAGGCCAGCGCCTGTGAGCTGCTGATCGCCGACCATGCGCCCACCGCGCTGCTGGCGGCACGCGCGCTGGGTGTGCCCGCTGTCCACATCGGCCACGGGTTCTCGGTGCCGCCGCGGGTGTCGCCCCTGCCGGTGTTCCGCGACTGGGCGCCACCGCCCGAAGGCCACGCCGCAACGGTCGACGCGCGGGTGTTGCACACGGTGAACACCGTGCTGCGCGAGGCAGGTGCGGCGCCCCTCGATCGCCTGTGGGAGCTCTTCCATCCCGAGCGCACCGTGCTGTGCGCCTGGCGCGAACTCGACCACTACGGCGGACAGGGGCGCAGCGCCGCCGACTACGCCGGCCCCGACTGCGAATACGCCCCCGGCGCCGCGCCCGAGTGGCCCGAGGGCACCGGCCCGCACGTGCTGGCCTACCTGCGCAGCACGCACCCCGGCCATGGCGAGCTGCTGAAGGCGCTGGCGGCGTCGGGCCTGCCCACGCTGTGCTACCTGCCCGGTGACGCCGCCGTGCCGGTGACGGCGCCCACGCTGCGCTACAGCCGCCAGCCGATCGACCTGCGGCACGCCTTGCCGCGCGCCTCGCTGCTGGTGTGCCATGCCGGCCAGGCCTCCGTGGCACAAGCGCTGCGGCTGGGCATCCCGGTGCTGATGCTGCCCGAGCATGCCGAGCAGCACCTTCTCGCGCGCGAGGTCGAGCGCACCGGCGCCGGCGTCAACGTCGCGACGCTGCCGCAGCCGGTGGCGTACGGGCCGCTCGCCGCGGCCATGGTCCGGCCCGATGGGCCGCATGCCGACGCGGCACGGGCCGTCGCCCG
>DASWSY010000143.1:0-5739 GCA_036402415.1 Rhizobacter sp.
CAAGGCTTCACGCACTTCGTCAAGCTTGAAGGGCTTGACGATGGCAGTCACCATCTTCATGGTTCTCTCCAGTGGTTATGGGTGGGGGTTAGAAGGTGCGCTTGATGCCGAAGACGACCGTGTCCTTGCCGAGGTTGGCGCCGCTCGGGTCGTAGTAGGCGTTGCCGTTGGGATTGGCCGCAACGGTCTTGGTGTTGGTGCCGACAAAGGCCACGCTGACCACCGTTCCCGAGATGTCCTTGCTGAGCGTCAGCGAGTAGTCGGTGTACGAGAGCGTGCTGGTGTAGCCCTTGACCTTCTGGTAGCCCACGTGCGGGGTCAGACTGAAACCTTCGGGCAGTCCGAAGGTGGCGCTCAGGTCGAGGTAGCCGCTGCCCTTGCTGTCCCGGTTGCCGAACAGGTTGCTCGTCGAATGCGAGTACTTGAGGGTGGCCGGGCCGAAGCTCACGCCGCCGTACACCTCGGTGGTGTTGGGGTTGTCGTAGACGGCGTCCCAAGCCGCGGTCTTGGCGCTCGGGTAGAGGTACTGCAGGACGCCGACGTCGAGCGTCAGGCCCGCGACCACTTCCTTCTTCCAGCCGGCGTATACGTCGACCTCGACGGTGGAATCGCCCCCAGAGTCGCGGATCCACTTGATGGTCGACCCCCAGGCGCCGATGTAGAAGCCGACCGGCAAGGCGAGGTCCGCGCCGAACTGCAGGGCGGGTTCGAATCGCGTCTGCGAGATGCCGCGGTAGCGGTAGTCGGTCACCGCGCCGAGGTTGAAGGTCAGCGGGCTCGCGTCCTGGGCGAAGGAGGCGGCGGGCAAGGCCGAGCCGACGACCGCCAGGAGCAGCAACGACTTTTTGAGCATGTGGTGTTCTCCGCGTTCAAGGTGAGAAAGGTGGCGGGACGACGGTTTGCAGCTTTTGTGCCATGGTCGTTTTGGGGCGCCTCGCCCCAAAAGTGGATTCGTCGCTCTGGTTTTGACCCGAATCGGTGCCTGAAAGGGTTCAATCAGCCGATTTGGCACGCGTACGGTGCGATTCCGACCTTTGCGGGATGGCGGCGGAGGGGCGCCCGCAGACAATCGCCGCGCATCAAAACAAGGCGGTTTGCGGCCGCCGCACGCAGGGAGGACTCCATGTCACTGGCGGTGATCCACAGCCGCGCCCTCGACGGCCTGGCAGCGCCCGAGGTCACCGTCGAGGTCCATCTGGCCAATGGCCTGCCGAGCTTTACGTTGGTGGGCCTGGCCGACACCGAGGTGAAAGAGGCGCGCGAACGTGTGCGTGCCGCGCTGCAGAACAGCGGGCTGGAATTCCCGTTCAACAAGCGCATCACCGTCAACCTCGCGCCGGCCGACCTGCCGAAGGAAAGCGGCCGCTTCGACCTGCCCATCGCCCTGGGCATCCTGGCCGCCAGCGGGCAGATCGACGCCGCGCTGCTGGGGCGATTCGAGTTCGCGGGCGAGCTGTCCCTGTCGGGCGAATTGCGCCCGGTCCGTGGGGCGCTAGCGATGGGCCTTGCCTTGAAACGCACGGGTGCGGCCCCGCGCGCGCTGGTGCTGCCGCAGGGCAGCGCGTGCGAGGCGGCGCTGGTCGAGGGCTTGCCGATCTATGGCGCCGCGCACCTGCTCGACGTGGTGCAGGCCCTGCTGCCGGGCGATGCCGCGGCACGCGGCGAACTGCGGCGCGCGCAAGCCTGCGTGGCGCCGGTACACGAGGCACTGCCCGACCTGCGCGACGTCAAGGGGCAGGCCGGTGCCAAACGTGCGCTGGAAGTGGCCGCCGCCGGCGGCCACAGCCTCCTGATGATGGGGCCTCCGGGCACTGGCAAATCGATGCTGGCACAGCGCCTGGCCGGCCTGCTTCCGCCACTGACGCAGGACGAGGCGCTCGAATCGGCTGCTGTGCTGAGCCTGTACCACGGCTTCTCGCCCGAGCGCTGGAAGGTCCGCAACATCCGGGCACCGCACCACGGGGCCTCGGCGGTAGCCCTGGTCGGGGGAGGCTCGCCGCCTCGTCCGGGCGAGATCTCGCTGGCCCACCATGGCGTGCTGTTCCTTGACGAGCTCCCTGAGTTTCCCCGTGCCGCACTCGAAGCCCTGCGCGAACCGATGGAGACCGGCCGGGTCACCATCTCGCGCGCGGCCCGGCAGGCCGAGTACCCGGCCTCTTTCCAGCTCATCGCGGCCATGAACCCGTGTCCGTGCGGCCACCTGGGCAACCCGCTGCGGGCCTGTCGCTGCACGCCCGACGTGGTGCTGCGCTACCAGGGCCGGCTGAGCGGTCCCCTGCTCGACCGCATCGATCTGCAGGTCGAGGTGCCGGCGGTGGCGCCGCAGGTGCTCTCGTCGGCGCCCGACGGCGATGCCAGCGCCGTGGTGGCCGAGCGGGTGCGGGCCGCGCGGGAGGTCGCGTTGTCACGCCAGGGCTGCACCAACGCGCGCCTGGCGGGCGCGGCGATCGACGCGTATTGCGCGCTCGGCACGGCGGAAACGCAGCTGCTGCAAGGCGCGGCGGCGCGCCTGGGCTGGTCCGCGCGCAGCTACCACCGCGTGCTGCGCGTGGCACGCACCGTGGCCGACCTGGCCGCCAGCCCGGCGATCCGCGTGTCGCACCTGGCGGAAGCCATCCAGTACCGGCGCCTGCTCGCGGCGCCGGCCTGATCGATGATGCCGCTCAGGCTGGCTTCATGAACCCCAGGTCGCGCTGGAAATTGCGCAGGTTCGGGAAGACGAAGTCGAGGTTGCTGTCGGACACACCGAACCACTTGCCGAGCGTGGCGCCGATCTGGTCGACCGACACGCCGGGCAGGAAGCTGCCCGAGCCGATCTCGTCGCTGTGGTTGAGGCCCACCTGCGGGAAGCGTCCGTAGATCTCCCTGCCATTCACCGCGCCGCCGTGCACGAAGTGGTGGGCGCCCCAGCCGTGGTCGGTGCCGTCGCCGTTGCTGGTGAAGGTGCGGCCGAAGTCGGACGCGGTGAAGAGCGTGACGTTGTCGCGCAGGCCCAGCGTGCCGAGCACGGTGTCGAAGTAGCCGATGGCGTGCGACAGCCGCGCCATGAGGTCGGCCTGGCTGCGGTTCTGGTTGTCGTGGGTGTCGAAGCCACCCATGCTGACGAAGAAGACCTGCCGCTGCACCCCGAGGCTGCCGCGCGCCGCGATGATGCGGGCCACGGCCTGGAGCTGGGCGGCGAGGTTGTTGGTGCCGAGGTTGCCGGTCGACGGCGCGGTGTACTGCGAGGGCGCGGCCACCGACGCGCTGGTGGCGTTGAAGGCGTCCTGGAACATCACCTGCGCGTCGATCGAACGCTTGGTCATGTTGGTCTGCTCTTGCCCCAGCAAGTGCGACACGCTGTTCGGGTTGCCGTTCGCCGTGATGAGGTTGCGGTAGGCGGTGGCCGCCGCCGTCGAGCCGAAGAGGCTGCCGGTGATGCCGCCCACGGCGGTCGCGCCGCCCGTGCCCACCTGGTACTGGAAGACGTTCTGCCCGGCCATGAACACCGCGTTGTTGTTCACCGAGATGCTGGTGAAGACGGTGTTGGTGTTGCTGCCGGCCATCGCGTCGCCGAAGCGGCCGCCCCAGCCCACACGCACGCCTTCGGGGCCGAGCGCCTGCCAGGTCGACTGCTGGTCGTTGTGCGAGAAGAGCTTGGCCGGTCGTGGGCGCGAGACCGAGTTGGCCTGGTATTCGGCCTTGGTCATCGGGAAGATCAGCGGGCCGGCGTTGGCGATGATGGCCAGGCGGCTGCCGGTGCCGGCATTGAAGAGTGCGGCCATCTCCGTCATCGAGGGGTGCAGCGCGAAGCTGCGCGTGTTGTTGACCGGCGAGGCGGTGAAGTTGGGCGCGAGCGGCAGCACGCCGCCCAGGAACGCTGGCGACGCGCGTGCCGCCGTCGGGTCGGGCGCCGTGCCCACCGCCCGCAGCGCGATCGGGTCCGGCGCGGTCGAGCGCACGGTCTGGTAGGCGTTCCACGAGGCGGTGTCGGTCGGCAGCACCATGTTGGCCGAGTCGTTGCCGCCATAGAGGAACAGGCAGACGAGCGCCTTGTAGGTGGGCGCCGTCTGCGCCACCGCGTTCATCGAGGCGAGGTTCAGCGCGAAGGGCAGCCCTGCCGGGGCCACCGCCCCCGAGAGGATGGCGGCGCGGCGCAGGAATTCGCGGCGGGAGGCGTGGTCGTGTCGCATGTGGGGCTCCCTCTTATTTCTGGACCAGGTAGTCCGGCGAGGCCATCGTCATCAGGATGCCGATGAAGACCCGGTCGCGCCGCGCGGCGTCGATGTTGGTCTGGTTGGTGGCCGGGATGGTGCG
Organism: Rhizobacter sp.; assembly: GCA_036402415.1. Taxonomy (GTDB): domain Bacteria; phylum Pseudomonadota; class Gammaproteobacteria; order Burkholderiales; family Burkholderiaceae_C; genus Rhizobacter. Next base: position 4,297 of record DASWSY010000143.1, read on the forward strand.
GCTGTTGACGGCGGCGATGACCTGGTCGCGGTGCGCGGTGCTCATCTGGCCCGACATCAGGAGCAGGTTGAGCCGGTCGACCAGCGCGGTGGCGTTGTCGGCGATGGCCGTCTCGGCGCTGAAGTCGAGCTGGATGTCGCGGCTCGCGTTCACCGAGAGCCAGCTGCGCATGTAGTTGAGGTAGCCGGCCACCGACACCTCGTTGGCAAGCTGCAGTTCCGGGGCCACCAGGCCGGCGTTGGCGGCCGCGCTGTTGGGCGGCGTGTAGCCGGGGCGGTAGAAGTTGAACACCGAGGGCGAGCGCATCGCCGTCTGGCTCAGCCGGTCGGTGGCGCTGTCGGTGTTGTCGATGCCGGTCCAGTTGCCGGTGGTCGAGCGGGCCTTGAAGGCACGCAGGAAGTGCGACAGGCGCAGCAGCGGCTCGCGCACCTTGCCGTAGCTCGGGCTCGCGAGGTTGGGGCTTCGGGCCTCCGGGTCGAGCAGGATGGCGCGCCAGACGGCCCGCATGTCGCCCCGCACGCCACGGCCGTTGTTGTTGAACGCGGCGGCCACGCGGCCGACGTAGGCCGGGCTCGGGTTGCTGGTCACCATTCGCTGGATCAACTGCTTGCCGATGAAGGGGCCGACGTTGGGATGGTTGAAGATCGTGTCGAGCGCGATCTGCAGGTCGGCATCGGCATTGGCCGGTGTGCTGGCCGGGATGGTGCGGCCGAGGAAGCGCTTCTCGCTCGTCGAGTGGTAGTTGTTGTAGGCCTGCATCGGCTGCCAGTCGCGGTCGGCGTGGGCGTCGTTGCCGAAGAAGCGGCGGTTGGTGCGGTCGGCAAGGTTGGGGCCGGCGTACCAGCTGAAGCCGGTGAAGACTTTCGCGAGGCCCTGGATGTCGGCGTGCGTGTAGGTCTCGGTTTCGGTGCCGTTGCGCAGCGTCCCGTCGCTGTTCAGTTCGTACAGGCCGATCGAGAACAGCTGCATGATCTCGCGCGCATAGTTCTCGTCGGGCACGCGGCCGCTGGCGAGGTCTTCCTTCTGGTTGCGCAGGTGGGTGAGGTAGATGCCCATCATCGGGTGAAGGGTCACGCGCTCCAGCAGGTCGCGGTAGTTGCCGAAGGCGTGTTCGGCCAGCATGTCGTAGTACGAGGTCACGCCGCGCGGGTTGTTCGCGAGCGTGCCGTCGGCGAACGAGATCACGAAGATCTGCGACAGTGCGAACGCGGCGCGCTGGCGCAACTGGTCGTCGCGCGATAGGGCCTGCGCCCAGTAGCTCTCGCGGAACTGCGCCTGGCCGGCGTCCTGCATGTTGGCGGCGAGTTCGGCGTCGCGGCGGTCGAAGTGCGCGCGGTGCGGCAGGCGTGCCATGTTGAACTGCGCGTCGATCCACAGCGAATAGTTGCTGCGCGACAGCGCATTGATCGACGCTTCCGTCGGGCCGAAGGTGGCCTGCGCGAG
>DASWSY010000144.1:0-4289 GCA_036402415.1 Rhizobacter sp.
CGACATCGAGGCCAACCTCCCGAAGGTCGAGGGCCTCTTCGCCAGGGCGGCGAAGCCCGAACAGCGCTTCGAGCCGCCGAAGCCCGCGGCCGACGGCAAAGGCTGACGACGCCTACCAGCGCGCCGGCATCGGCCGCTGGATCAGCCAGGTCTTGCCCTGCGGCAGCACGTAGCCGCCCTGCTCCAGGTCCTTCATCAGGCGGCTCACCATCTCGCGCGAGCAGCCCACGCGGTGCGCCATCTCGGCGTGCGTGGGCCGCGGCGAGATGAGGCGGCGGCCGTCCGGCAGCTGCTGCGCCAGTTCCTCCAGCAGCTTCACCACCCGGCCGTAGACGTCGAGCAGCGCCATGTTGCGCGCGCTCAGCGTGGCCATGCGCGCCCGGCGGATCACGCGGCCCAGCAGCTCGAAGGCGAAGTCGGGGTGGGTGGCGATGTGTTCGCGCAACGCCGCGCGGCCCACGACCACGCAGCGTGTGGGTTCGAGCGTCACGACCGAGGCGGAGCGCGGGCCGCCGTCCAGGCTCATCTCGCCGATGTAGTCGCCGGGGCCATAGACGCCGTAGACGATCTCGCGTTCGCCGTCGTCGGTGGAATAGGCCTTCACCCGGCCGGCGAGCACGATGAAGAGCATCTCGCCGACGTCGCCCTCGTGGATCAGCAGCGTGCCCTTGGGGTAGCTCTTCTCCACACCGCGCGCCACCAGCGCCTGCACCGAATCGGACAGCTGTGTGACGCCGGGGGGCTGTGCCGTGAGAGCGGAGTCCATGAAGGGCGGCCACGCCGCCAGGGCGTGCAGGGGAGGACCGGGAGGCGAAAACTCTAGCACGCCAAGCCAGTGGCGATGGGCGTGCGTTGCCACCTCGTGCGGCCTCAGCACGCCAGCATGGAGCGCATGCGCGAAGCGATGGGCGGCAGCGTGCTCACCCGTTCCACCAGGTCGCGGATGCTCGCGGTCTGGGTCTTGTGGCGGATGCTGCTGATCTGCGTGCGCACCGTCGACACCGCCACGTCGAACTGGCGTGCCACTTCCTTCGGCCGCTTGCCACCGCACAGGGCCTGCAGCACGCGGGCCTCGGCCACGGTGAGGCCGTGCGTGTGGGCGAAGAAATCGACCGTCAGGCCGGCGCAGCTCTGGCGCTTGCCGAGCACGAGCAGCACCATCACGTCGACCTCTCGGCTGCCTTCGCTCAGCGGCACGGCGGCCACCGGCAGCAGCGGGCCCTGCCCGAGCATCAGCAGGCGCCGCCGGCCGTGGCCGGCATCGGCCAGCGCCCCGAGCAGCGCGTTTTGCTGTTCGCGCCGCGCGGCCTGCACCCGCGCGCCCGCCACCTGCAGCGTGTCGCCACGGCCGAATTCCAGGCGCGCCGGCTGGTTCGCATGGTGCAGCGTGCCGTCGGGGGCGACCAGCAGCATGCCGTGGTCCATCTCGTCGAGCATGCGGGCCAGCCAGCCGTTCATCGGGTGGGTGGCACGCCGGCGCTCGGGGCCGGCGTAGTGGGGCGGGACAGGGCGATCGAGGCAGGTGTCTTCGAACATGGCGGCTCCCCTTGTCGTGGCGGCGCGGAACCCTCTTCCCGCGCCATGCCATTCAATTTAGGGATGCGCCCGCCGCCGCAGGTGTGAATGTGAACGCCGCGCCGTGTGACTTATTCACCTGCCGCCGTCACGCCCCTGCCCCGTCGCGCACGTAGGGGTTGCGCCGGCGTTCCTCGCCGAAGCTGCTCTCCGGGCCGTGCCCGGGGATGAACACCACCTCGTCGCCCATCGGCCAGAGCCGGCTGCGGATGGAATCGACCAGCGTGTCGAAGTCGCCCTGCGGGAAATCGGTGCGGCCGATGCTGCCGGCGAAGAGCACGTCGCCGACGAAGGCCCGCTTGGACGCCGGCTCGAAGAACACCACGTGGCCCGGCGTGTGGCCCGGGCAGTGGCGCACCTGCAGCGTGCAGTTCCCCACCCGCACCGTGTCACCGTCGTGCAGCCAGCGTGTCGGCGTGAAGCTCTCGGCCGGCGGGAAGCCGAACATCATGCTCTGCTGCGGCAGCCCGTCGATCCAGAACTGGTCGGCCTCGTGCGGGCCGACGATGGGCAGGCCGAGCTCGCGCGCGAGCGTGCCGGTTCCGCCGGCGTGGTCGATGTGGGCGTGGGTGAGCAGGATCTGCTTCAGCGTGACGCCGAGTGTCTTTGCCGTGGCGACGAGGCGCGGCAGCTCGCCGCCCGGGTCGACGACGGCGCCCTCCATCGTCTCGTCGCACCAGACGATGGAGCAGTTCTGCTGGAACGGGGTGACGGGAACGGTCTGGTAGCGAAGGCTCATGGGGCGGCACTGTATCGAAGGAAAATGCGGGGTGCGGGCCGGAACCCGCACCCCGCTCACCTGGCGCTCAGCGTCGTGCCACCTCGGCTGCCACGCTGGCCGGTGCGACCTCGTGGTGGTCGAACTGCATCGTGTACTGCGCACGCCCCGACGAGAGCGCGCGCAGGTGGCCGATGTAGCCGAACATCTGCGCCAGCGGCACCTGGGCGTCGACCACCGCGGCGGTGCCACGCTGGCCTTGCCCGCGCACGTGGCCGCGGCGGCGGTGCAGGTCGCCGATCACGTCGCCGAGATGCTCGACCGGCGTGACGACTTCCACCGCCATCACCGGCTCCAGCACCACCGGCTCCGCCTTCGCGAAGGCCTCGCGCGCCGCGGCCACCGCCGCCAGCTCGAAGGCCAGCGTCGACGAGTCGCGCTCGTGGAAGCCGCCATCGACCAGCCTGGCCTCGAAGTCCACCACCGGCGCGCCGGCGATCACGCCGGTCTGCGCCGCGCGGCGGATGCCCTGCTCCACCGCGGGAATGAACTCGCGCGGCACCGCGCCGCCGACGATCTCGCTCGCGAAGCGCAAGCCCTCGCCGCGCGCCAGCGGCGCGAAGCGCAGCCTCACCTCGGCGAACTGGCCGGGGCCGCCGGACTGCTTCTTGTGCACGTGGTGCACCTCCACCGCCCGGGTGATCGTCTCGCGGTAGGCCACCTGGGGCCGGCCGACCAGCACCTCCACGCCGAAGCGCGCGCGCAGCTTCTCGACCGACACCTCGAGCTGCAGCTCGCCCATGCCCGAAAGGATGGTCTGCCCGCTTTCGGCGTCCTGCCGCATGTGCAGGCTCGGGTCTTCCCGCAGCAGCGCGTGCAGGGCCTTCGACAGCCCTGTCAGGTCGTCGCGCGTCTTCGGTTCGATCGCCACGTCGATCACCGGCTCGGGCACGCGGATCTCTTCGAGATGCAGCGGGTGCGCCGGGTCGCACAGCGTGTGACCCGTCAGCGTGTCCTTCAGGCCCACGATCGCGGCGATGTCGCCGGCGACGAGCGCCTCGCGTTCGACATGGTCGTCGGCGTGAACCTCGTACAGCCGCGCCACCCGTTCGTGGCGGCCGGTGCTCGCATTGAGCACGCTGTCGCCGCGCTTGAGCTTGCCGCGGTAGACGCGCACGAACACCTTCGCGCCGTGGTCGTCGGCCACGAGCTTGAAGGCGAGTGCGGCGAATGGCCCCTCGGGGTCGGACGCTGGCTCACCCTCCGCGCGCTGGACGTCTTCCGGCGACGGCAGGTAGTCGACCACCGCATCGAGCAGGGGCTCGACGCCGCGGTTCTTGAAGGCCGAACCGGCGAGTGCAGGCACGAACGCGCTCGACAGCACGCCGCGGCGGATGCAGGCGCGAAGCGTGGCCTCGTCGACCGGCTGGCCGTCGAGGTAGGCACTGAGCGCGGCCTCGTCCTGCTCCACCACCGCCTCGACGAGTCGGGCCCGGTGTTCATGGGCGAGCGCCAGCATCGGCGCCGGGATGGCCGTCACCGCATAAGGCTCACGTGCATCGTCACGCGCCCACACGAGCGCGCGCAGCCCGACGAGGTCGACCACGCCGCGGAAGTCGCCTTCCGCGCCGATCGGCAGTTGCAGCGGCAGCACCTTGGCGCCGAGCCGCTCCTCCATCATCGCGACGACGCGCAGGAAATCGGCCCCCACGCGGTCGAGCTTGTTGATGAAGGCGATGCGCGGCACGCGGTACTGGTCCGCGAGGCGCCAATTCGTCTCGGTCTGCGGCTCCACGCCGGCCACGCCGTCGAACACGACCACGGCACCGTCGAGCACGCGCAGCGAACGGTTCACCTCGATGTTGAAGTCGATGTGGCCCGGCGTGTCGATCAGGTTGATCTGCACCCCGTTCCAGTGGACCGTGGTCGCCGCGCTGTTGATCGTGATGCCGCGCTTGCGCTCCTGCGGGTCGAAGTCGAGCTGCGTGGTGCCGTT
>DASWSY010000145.1:0-8844 GCA_036402415.1 Rhizobacter sp.
CCTGGGAGATGGTCAGCACTTCGTCCATCGGCAGGCGTGCTTCGGCGACGACGAGTGCCGTCATCAGCTTGGTCAGCGACGCGATGGGCAAGACCGCCTGCGGGTTCTTGCTGAAGAGGACTTCGTTGGTGTCCTGGTCCATCACCAGGGCCACACTCGACTTCAGGTCAAGCGGGTCTTCGGCGGAGTGCAAGCCGTAGATCTGGCCGAACGACGGGCGGGCTGGGATGGCCACGGCCCGGCGCAGCGTGGTGCGCTTGACGCTCCGCTGCGTCACGGCCTTCGACTTGACCGTCGTCTTGGAAACCACCGCAGCGCGCTTCTTGGCAGGCTTGCCCGCGGCATCGGCCGACAGGGGCAAGGCGACCGCGATCACCACCGCCAGCAGGCCATGCAACACAGACAACGCCGACTTGGAAGTGAACCGCACCACGACAACTACCCTTTCACGCTCGGTCGCCCGAGTGTAGGCCAATGAAAAAACCCTCGCAAGATCAAAAACTTGCGTGTTTTTCCTAAAGTCAGACCTAGGAGTTGTCAGGTGTGTGACATTTCTCACCCCTGCGCGGCAACACGCTCGTTCTTGCTGTGCAGCTTGTTCAGCGCCGAGAGGTAGGCCTTGGCCGACGCGACCACGATGTCCGGGTCCGAACCTACGCCGTTGACGACACGCCCGCCATGCTGAAGCCGCACAGTGACCTCGCCCTGGGATTCTGTGCTTCCCGAGGTGATGGCATTGACCGAATACAGCAGCATTTCGGCCCCACTTTTCACCTGGGACTCGATGGCCTTGAGGCTCGCGTCGACGGGGCCGTTGCCGTCGCTCTCGGCATGCAGCTCCTGCTCACCCGCCGCGAACGCCACCCTCGCGTGCGGGCGTTCGCCGGTTTCCGAACGCTGCGCCAGCGCCAGCAGGCGATAGTGCTCGTGCTCGGCAGTCACCGACTCGTCCATCACGAGCGCGAGAATGTCTTCGTCGAAGATGTCGCTCTTGCGGTCGGCCAGTTCCTTGAACTTGGCGAAGGCGGCGTTGATCTCGGCTTCGGACTCCATCTCGATCCCGAGCTCGTGCAGGCGCTGCTTGAAGGCGTTGCGGCCCGAGAGCTTGCCCAGCACGATCTTGTTGGCCGTCCAGCCCACGTCTTCGGCGCGCATGATCTCGTAGGTGTCGCGCGCCTTGAGCACGCCGTCCTGGTGGATGCCGGAGGCGTGCGCGAAGGCGTTCGCACCGACGACCGCCTTGTTGGGTTGCACGACAAAGCCGGTGGTCTGCGAGACCAGTCGCGAGGCCGCGACGATCTGCGAGGTGTCAATATCGAGCGAGAGGCCGAAGTAATCCTTGCGCGTGCGCACCGACATGACGATCTCTTCGAGCGCACAGTTGCCGGCGCGCTCGCCCAGGCCGTTGATCGTGCACTCGACCTGGCGGGCACCGCCGATCTTCACGCCCGCCAGCGAATTGGCGACCGCCATGCCGAGGTCGTTGTGGCAATGCACCGACCAGATGGCCTTGTCGGAGTTGGGAATGCGGTTGCGCAGGTCGAGGATGAAGTTGCCGTAGAGCTCGGGGATCGCGTAGCCCACGGTGTCTGGGATGTTGATGGTGGTCGCGCCCGCGTCGATCACCGCTTCGAGCACCCGGCAGAGGAAGTCCGGGTCAGAGCGGTAGCCGTCTTCGGGGGAGAACTCCACGTCTTCCGAGAGGTTGCGCGCGAAGCGGGTCGAGAGCCTCGCTTGTTCAAACACCTGATCGGGCGTCATGCGCAGCTTCTTCTCCATGTGCAGCGCGCTCGTCGCGAGGAAGAGGTGGATGCGGGTGGAGTTGCCGCCCTTCAGCGCCTCGGCGGCGCGCGAAATGTCGCGGTCGTTGGCGCGGGCCAGCGAGCATACGGTGCTGTCCTTGATGGCTTGCGCGATGGCACGCACCGCTTCGAAGTCGCCGTTGGACGAGGCAGCAAAGCCGGCCTCGATCACGTTGACCTTCAGCCGCTCGAGCTGGCGTGCAATGCGCAGCTTCTCGTCCTTGGTCATCGAGGCCCCGGGCGACTGCTCGCCATCGCGCAAGGTGGTGTCGAAGATGATGAGTTTGTCGGTCGTCATGGGGTGCTCCTCGTGGACTGTGTTGACGGCAATGTTAGGCGAGCGCCGCCTGTGCGAACTGCAGCTTGCCCTGGCGCCGGGCCCGGTGCAGGCCCGAGGTGATGGCCTTCAGCGACGCCGAGACGATGTTGGCGTCGATGCCCACGCCGAACAGCGTGAGGCTGTCGCCCACGCGCAGCTCCAGGTAGGCCACCGCCTTGGCATCGGCGCCGCTGCCGATCGAATGTTCGTGGTAGTCGAGCACGCGCACCTTGCTTGAGAGCTGGCGATTGACGCCTTCGACAAAGGCCTCGATCGGCCCGGTGCCCTGCCCTTCGACCTTCAGGCCGCGGCCATCGACGTAGACGCTGGTCGAGAGCTTCACCTGCCCGTCGGCGACCGGTGAGATCGTCGCGTGCACGACCTGCGCATCCCACGCGCCGGCGGCGCTGTACTCGCGCTGGAAGATGTTCCACAACTCGGCAGCGGTCTGCTCCTTGCCGGTGTCGTCCATCACCGCCTGCACCACCTGGCTGAACTCGATCTGCAAACGGCGCGGCAGCTCGAGCCCGTATTCGTTTTCGAGCAGGTACGAAATGCCGCCCTTGCCCGACTGGCTGTTGACGCGGATCACCGCGTCGTAGCTGCGTCCCAGGTCTTTCGGGTCGATCGGCAGGTAAGGCATGTTCCAGACGTCGCCGTCCTTGCGCGCGGCGAAGGCCTTCTTGATCGCGTCCTGGTGCGAGCCGGAGAACGAGGTGTACACCAGGTCACCGACATAGGGGTGGCGGGGGTGCACCGGGAGTTGGTTGCAGTGCTCGACGCAGCGGCGCACCTCGTCGATGTCGGAGAAGTCGAGGTTCGGCGACACCCCTTGCGTGTAGAGGTTCAACGCGATATTCACCAGGTCGCAGTTGCCGGTGCGCTCGCCATTGCCGAAGAGGCAACCTTCGATGCGGTCGGCACCCGCCATCAACGCGAATTCACCGGTCGCCGTGCCCGTGCCGCGGTCGTTGTGCGGGTGGACGGACAGCACGATGCAGTCACGACGGGCCAGATGGCGGTGCATCCACTCGACCATGTCGGCGAAGATGTTCGGTGTCGAACGCTCGATGGTCGTCGGCAGGTTGATGATGCACTTGCGCTCCGGCGTCGGCTGCCACACCTCGGTGACGGCATCGACGATGCGCTTGGCGAAATCGAGTTCGGTGTCGGAGAAGGTCTCGGGCGAATACTCGAATCGCCAGTCGGTCTCGGGCTGCTCGGCGGCGAGCTGGTTCATCAGCTGCGCGTGCTCCACCGCGAGGGCCACGACGCCGTCCTGGTCCAGGCCCAGCACCACGTCGCGCATCACGGGCGCGGTGGCGTTGTACAGGTGCACGATGGCGCGCTTCGCACCCTTGAGCGACTCGAAGGTGCGACGGATCAAGGGCTCTCGCGCCTGCGTCAACACCTGGATCGTCACGTCGTCCGGTACCAGGTCCTCCTCGATCAGCATGCGCAGGAAATCGAACTCCGTCTGCGACGCCGATGGGAAACCGACCTCGATCTCCTTGAAGCCAATGCGCAGCAGCATCTCGAACATGCGCAGCTTGCGCGACACGTCCATCGGCTCGATCAGCGCCTGGTTGCCGTCGCGCAGGTCGGTGCTGAGCCAGATCGGTGCTGCGGTCAGCACGGCGTCCGGCCAGGTGCGGTCACGCAGGCCGATGGGCGCAAACGGTCGGTACTTCTGCTGCGGTTGCTTCAACATGGTCATCCCCTGAAGAGAGTTGAACGGCAACCAGCAAACCCAAATGCAAAACGGCCCGATGCTGGTTGCAAACGGGCCGTTGAGAGCGAAAACGATGGACGTGAACGATCAGCGAGCCCGTGGCACCTCTAGTAGAGCTAGCGCGAGGGAGATCGAGAACGTCATGGCTGGCGAATATATCAGCGTTTGCTTCAGCGGTGCAGGCCTTCTTCGTCGGGCTCGTCCATCGAAGTGGCAATAACGCTCACCGGGCGGCCTTTCATGCGCTTCCATGCATAGACCCCATAGCCGGACAAGCCATAGACCACGAACAGGCCGAACAACACCAATGGTGGGTGCAAGGTGATGAAGGCAATGCCCAGCGCAATGGCCACGATGACGATGAACGGCACCGAGCGTTTGAAGCTCACGTCCTTGAAGCTGTAGAACGGGACGTTCGTGACCATCGTGAGACCGGCGTAGAGGGCGAAGCCGAACGCCGTCCAGCGCAGCCAGTCACCGGTCAGCGCCACCTTGAAGCCCGAGTCGTCCATCAGCCAGATGAAACCCATGACGAGGGCCGCGGCTGCGGGGCTGGGCAGTCCTTGAAAGAAGCGTTTGTCGACGACACCCAGGTTGGTGTTGAAGCGGGCCAGGCGCAACGCGGCGCATGAGCAATAAACAAAGGCCGCGATCCAGCCCAGCTTGCCCAGGCCCTTCAGCGCCCACTCGTAGACGATGAGCGCGGGCGCGGCACCGAACGAGACCATGTCGGACAGGCTGTCCATCTGCTCGCCGAAGGTGCTCTGCGTGTTGGTCATGCGGGCGACACGCCCGTCGAGGCTGTCGAGCACCATGGCGCAGAAGATGCCGATGGCAGCCTGCTCGAAGCGGCCGTTCATCGCCATCACGATGCCATAGAAGCCACCGAAGAGCGCCGCCAGCGTGAAGAGGTTGGGCAGGATGTAGATGCCCTTGCGACGCGGGCGCGCCGGCGCTTCGTCTACGTCGCCCACGGGTTGCACGCCGTCATGCATGTCGTTCATCTGCGTCTGTGAGAGCGGCGAAAGCCAAGTTGGGGAGGATACCGCAGGGCCCAGCAAAAACGCCGCAAGGTTTCCCTTGCGGCGTCTCTTGTCGGCGGGGTCGACCGATCAGTTCTTGCTCTGGTCAACCAGCTTGTTCTTCTTGATCCAGGGCATCATCGCGCGCAGCTTCTCGCCGACCTGCTCGATCGGGTGCTCGGCCATCAGGCGGCGACGCGACAGCAGCGTGGGCGCGCCCGCCTTGTTCTCGAGGATGAAGCTCTTGGCGTATTCGCCGGTCTGGATGTCCTTCAGCACCTGCTTCATGACCTTCTTGGTCTCGTCTGTCACGACGCGCGGGCCAGTGACGTACTCGCCGTATTCGGCGTTGTTCGAGATCGAGTAGTTCATGTTGGCGATGCCGCCTTCGTAGATCATGTCCACGATCAGCTTCAGCTCGTGCAGGCACTCGAAGTAGGCCATCTCGGGCGCGTAGCCCGCTTCGGTCAGGGTCTCGAAGCCGGCCTTGATCAGCTCGACGGTGCCGCCGCACAGCACGGCCTGCTCGCCGAAGAGGTCGGTTTCGGTCTCTTCGCGGAAGTTGGTCTCGATGATGCCGGCCTTGCCGCCGCCGTTGGCCGCGGCGTAGCTCAGCGCCAGGTCGCGCGCCTTGCCCGACTTGTCGGCATGCACGGCGATGAGGTGCGGCACGCCGCCACCCTGGGTGTAGGTGCCACGCACGGTGTGGCCCGGAGCCTTGGGGGCGACCATCCACACGTCGAGGTCGGCACGCGGCGTGACGAAGCCGTAGTGCACGTTGAATCCGTGGGCGAAGACGAGCGAAGCGCCTTGGCGGATGTTGGGCTCGATGTCCTTGGCGTAGACGGCGGCGATCTGCTCGTCGGGCAGCAGGATCATGACGACGTCGGCGGCCTTGACCGCCTCGGCGACTTCGGCGACCTTGAGGCCGGCCTTCTCGACCTTGCCCCACGAAGCACCGCCCTTGCGCAGGCCGACGGTGACCTTCACGCCGCTGTCGTTCAGGTTCTGGGCATGCGCGTGGCCCTGCGAGCCGTAGCCGATGATGGCGACGTTCTTGCCTTTGATCAGGCTCAGGTCGGCGTCCTTGTCGTAATAAACCTTCATGTCTAGCTCCTTCTCTCTGTCGTCAGTTCAAAGCGGGTTTCGGGGAGGGACTCACGCGCGCAGGATGCGCTCGCCGCGACCGATCCCGCTGGTGCCGGTGCGCACGGTTTCCAGAATGGCAGTGCGGTCCAGGGCTTCGATGAAGGCATCGAGCTTGGACGCATCGCCCGTCAGTTCAATGGTGTAGCTCTTCTCGGTGACGTCGATGATGCGGCCGCGGAAGATGTCGGCCATGCGCTTCATCTCTTCGCGCTCCTTGCCGACGGCGCGCACCTTGATGAGCATGAGCTCGCGCTCGGTGTAGCTGCCTTCGGTGAGGTCGACGACCTTCACGACTTCGATCAGGCGGTTGAGGTGCTTGGTGATCTGCTCGATCACGTCGTCCGACCCGGTGGTCACGATGGTCATGCGCGAGAGCGACGGGTCTTCCGTCGGCGCGACCGTGAGGCTTTCGATGTTGTAGCCGCGGGCCGAGAACAGGGCGACCACGCGCGACAAGGCTCCTGGTTCGTTTTCCAGCAGCAGGGCAATGATGTGTTTCATGGGTGTGCAGCGCGCTCTTCAGACCATGGGCGGTAACCCATGGTCCTTGGCCACGCTGTCCGTGAATGAAGTTAGGAATGGCCGAAGCGGCTCGGCGCGTCTCCCAGGCGTTCGGGTGGGCGCGGTAACGCACCACCCCTGGCCGGGTTCAGCGCCTCACAGATCTTCGGACCCGAGCAGCATCTCCGAAATGCCTTTGCCAGCCTGCACCATCGGCCAGACGTTTTCGGTCGGGTCGGTGCGGATGTCGAGGAAGACCGTGCGGTCCTTGAGCTTGATGGCTTCGCGCAGCGCCGGCTCCACGTCGGCCGGTTTCTCGACCAGCAGGCCCACGTGGCCGTAGGCCTCGGCGAGCTTCACGAAGTCGGGCAGCGCGTCCATGTAGCTGTGCGAGTAGCGGCCCTGGTAGTCCAGTTCCTGCCACTGCCGCACCATGCCCAGGTAGCGGTTGTTGAGCGACACCACCTTGACCGGCGTCTTGTACTGCAGGCAGGTCGACAGCTCCTGGATGCACATCTGGATGGAGCCTTCGCCGGTGATGCAGAACACGTCTGAATCGGGCTTGGCCATCTTGATGCCCATCGCGTACGGCAGGCCCACGCCCATCGTGCCCAGGCCCCCGGAATTGATCCAGCGGCGCGGCTCCTCGAAGCGGTAGAACTGCGCAGCCCACATCTGGTGCTGGCCGACGTCGGAGGTGATGTAGGTGTCGCGGTTGCGGGTCAGCTCGCACAGCGTCTCGACCACGTACTGCGGCTTGATGACCTCGCTGCTGTTCTTGTACTTTAGGCACTCGCGCTTGCGCCACTCGTTGATCTGGCCCCACCAGGCCGACAGCGACTGAACGTCCGGCTTGGCCTGCGCTTCCTTGATCTGGACGATCAGCTCCTGCAGAACGTCCTTGACGTCGCCCACGATGGGGATGTCGACCTTCACCCGCTTGGAGATCGACGACGGATCGATGTCGATGTGGATGATCTTGCGCTCGACGGTCGCGAAGTGCTTCGGGTTGCCGATGACACGGTCGTCGAACCGGGCGCCCACGGCCAGCAGGACGTCGCAGTTCTGCATCGTCATGTTGGCTTCGTAGGTGCCGTGCATGCCCAGCATGCCGAGGAACTTGGGGTCGCTCGCGGGGATGGCGCCCAGGCCCATCAGCGTGTTGGTGCAGGGGTAGCCCAACAGGTCGGTCAGCTCCCGCAGTTCGGCCGAGGCATTGCCCAGCACCACGCCGCCGCCGGTGTAGATATACGGGCGCTTGGCCGCCAGCAGCAGCTGCACGGCCTTGCGGATCTGGCCGCCATGGCCCTTGCGCGCCGGGTTGTACGAGCGCATCTCGACGGTCGCCGGGTAGTGGAACGGCGCGGTCTTGAGCGAGACATCCTTCGGGATGTCGACCACCACCGGGCCGGGGCGGCCGGTGCGGGCGATGTGGAAGGCCTTTTTCAGCGTGAGGGCCAGGTCGCGCACGTCCTTCACCAGGAAGTTGTGCTTGACGATGGGGCGGGTGATGCCGACTGTGTCGCACTCCTGGAAGGCGTCGAGTCCGATCGCCGGCGTGGGGACCTGGCCGGTGATGATCACCATCGGGATCGAGTCCATGTAGGCGGTCGCGATGCCGGTCACGGCATTGGTCACGCCAGGGCCCGAGGTCACGAGCGCCACGCCGACGTCACCGGTCGCCCGGGCGTAGCCGTCAGCAGCATGGATCGCCGCCTGCTCGTGGCGCACCAGGATGTGCTCGATGCTCTCCTGCTTGTACAGGGCGTCGTAGATGTAGAGGACCGCGCCACCGGGGTAGCCCCAGAGGAATTTGACGCCTTCGGCCTGAAGGCAGCGGACCAGGATTTCCGAGCCGTTCGGCTCGGCGGAGGGGGAGGTTTGCGGTTGCGCCGAAGCGGCGCGTTTGATGTCCGCGGCAGACATGTCCATGTTGAACCTTTGCGAATTTCTCTAACGAAAATCCATCGGTGCACCTCTCCGCGCCCTTGTGAAGCGGGTGTGGTGCCTGCTCGGTCGAATAACGAAGGCGCTCAGGTCGAGCGCCAAATTAAGACCAGATGTTGTGCGAACGCGGATTATAGAGCCGGGCCGGCGCGCCAGCGGATGAGCAGAAGGCCCAGGTGCATAATCCCGCCGGTTTTCGAGTGGCCCTGCCCGCAGGCGCAACCCCTTGGCATCTGACAAAGAACTCTCGGATTTCCTGAAAAGCGTCGAGAAACGCGCCTTCAAGCGCGTGGCGTATGCAGTTCGGGATGACGATGCCGCACTCGACATCGTCCAGGACGCGATGATCCGGCTGGCCGAAAAATACATCGA
>DASWSY010000146.1:0-3627 GCA_036402415.1 Rhizobacter sp.
GGGCCGGTGTAGGTCGGCTGCTGCTGTTCGTCGTTTTCCTTGCCGGCGCCGCAGGCGACGACCAGCGCCGCCATGGCCAGCGCGAGCCCGGTGCGGGCGCGCCGTCCGAGCCAGCGTGTCAGCCAGGCCGGCGAGCGCGAGCCCCTCGTCTCAAGCGTACTGTTCTCCACGATCCCCTCCGCCTATTCGTCATGTTCGAAGGGGATTGTTCGGCGCGAGCCCGCGCCGAGAAGCGTGAATTGTTGGCGTTTTGCGAGGTCCTTACCTCTCGCAACAGGCCAATTGGTGTCGATTCATGCACACCTTGAGAGCGGGTGCATCAACTGTGAGCAGATGCAAGCCCGGTCGTGTCATGACAACAGGGGCGCGAGGGCGCGCTCGGCCTGTTGCTCGTCCACCGCGTTGCGTGCGGCCCAGTCCTTCAACTGGTCGTCGCCGATCTTGCCGACGTTGAAGTAGGTCGCCTCGGGGTGCGCCATGTAGAAGCCGCTCACGCTGGCCGCCGGGGTCATGGCGAGGCTCTCGGTCAGGCCCATGCCGATGTCTTGGCACTGCAGCACGCGGAACATCTCGCGCTTGACCGTGTGGTCGGGACAGGCCGGGTAGCCGGGCGCGGGGCGGATGCCGCGGTACTTCTCGGCGATCAGCTCCTCGTTGCTCAGCGATTCGTCGGCCGCGTAGCCCCACAGCTCCTGGCGCACGCGCTGGTGCATGCGCTCGGCAAAGGCTTCGGCCAGGCGGTCGGCCAGTGCTTTCAGCATGATCGAGCTGTAGTCGTCGTGGTCGTCCTGGAACTGCTTTTCCTTCTTCTCGCAGCCGATGCCGGCGGTCACGGCGAAGAGGCCGATGTGGTCGGCCTTGCCCGAGCCCTTGGGCGCGATGAAGTCGGCGAGGCAGCGGTTGGGGCGGCGCACGCCGTCGATCACCGGCCGCTCCGTCTGCATGCGCAGGCCGTGCCAGGTCATCAGGACCTCGCTGCGCGACTCGTCGGTGTAGATCTCGATGTCGTCGTCGTTGACGGTGTTGGCCGGATAGAAGCCGATCACGCCGTTCGCGGTGAGCCAGCGGCCCTTGATCAGGCGGTTGAGCATGCTCTGGCCGTCGCCGTACACGCGGCGCGCCGATTCGCCGACGATCTCGTCGGTGAGGATGGCAGGGTAGGGGCCGGCCAGGTCCCAGGTCTGGAAGAAGGGCGCCCAGTCGATGCACTTGGCAAGCTCGGCCAGGTCGTAGTTCTTGAAGACACGGCGGCCGATGAACTTGGGCGCAGGCGGCGTGTAGGCCGCCCAGTCGATCGGCGTCTTGTTGGCGCGCGCCTTGTCCAGCGTGACGAGAGGCGTCGCCTTCTTGTTGGCGTGCTGGTGGCGCACCCGCTCATAGTCGGCGTTGAGCTCGGCGATGTACGCCGCCGCCTTGTCGTCGGACAGCAGGTCGCTGCACACGCTCACGCTGCGGCTCGCGTCGGGCACGTAGACCACCGGGCCCTCGTAGTGCGGCGAGATCTTCACCGCGGTGTGCACCCGGCTGGTGGTGGCGCCGCCGATGAGCAGCGGGATCTTCTTCACGCGGAAGTAGTCGTCGCGCTGCATCTCGCCGGCCACGTGCTGCATCTCTTCCAGGCTCGGCGTGATGAGGCCCGACAGGCCGATGATGTCGGCGCCTTCCACCTTGGCCCGGGCGAGGATGTCCTGGCACGGGACCATCACGCCCATGTTCACCACTTCGAAGTTGTTGCACTGGAGCACGACGGTGACGATGTTCTTGCCGATGTCGTGCACGTCGCCCTTCACCGTGGCGATGACGATCTTGCCTTTCGCCTTCGCCTCGCCGCCGGCATCGACCAGTGCCTTCTTCTCCGCTTCGATGTAGGGCAGCAGGTGCGCCACCGCCTGCTTCATCACGCGGGCGCTCTTCACCACCTGCGGCAGGAACATCTTGCCCTGGCCGAAGAGGTCGCCGACGACGTTCATGCCGTCCATCAGCGGGCCTTCGATCACGTGCAGCGGGCGGCCGCCCTCGGCCTTGATGAGTTGGTACACCTCTTCGGTGTCTTCAGTGATGAAGTCGTTGATGCCGTGCACCAGCGCGTGCGACAGGCGCTCGCGCACGGGCTTGGCACGCCAGGCGAACTTGGCGCTGTCGTCCTTGGCCGCGCCCTTGGCGGTCTCTGCGATCTCGACGAGGCGCTCGCCGGCGTCGGGGCGGCGGTTCAGCACCACGTCTTCCACCCGCTCGCGCAGTGTCGGCTCGAGATCGTCGTACACACCCACCATGCCGGCGTTGACGATGCCCATGTCCATGCCCGCCTGGATCGCGTGGTACAGGAACACGGTGTGGATGGCTTCGCGCATCGGGTCGTTGCCGCGGAAGCTGAAGCTCACGTTCGACACACCGCCGCTCACCTTGGCGCCCGGCAGGTTCTGCTTGATCCAGCGGGTGGCGTTGATGAAGTCGACCGCGTAGTTGTTGTGCTCCTCGATGCCTGTCGCGATCGCGAAGATGTTGGGGTCGAAGATGATGTCTTCCGGCGGGAAGCCGACCTCGTCGACGAGGATGCGGTACGCGCGCTCGCAGATCTCGATCTTGCGCTCGAAGGTGTCGGCCTGACCTTTTTCGTCGAAGGCCATCACCACGGTCGCGGCACCGTAGCGGCGCACAAGCCGGGCCTGGCGCTTGAACTCTTCGACGCCTTCCTTCATCGAGATCGAGTTGACGATGCCTTTGCCCTGGATGCACTTGAGGCCGGCTTCGATCACTTCCCACTTCGAGCTGTCGACCATGATCGGCACGCGTGCGATCTCGGGCTCGGAGGCGATCAGGTTGAGGAAGCGCACCATCGAGGCCTTGGCATCGAGCATGGCCTCGTCCATGTTGATGTCGATCACCTGGGCGCCGTTTTCCACCTGCTGGCGCGCGACGGCCAGCGCCTCCTCGAACTGGCCGTTGAGGATCATGCGTGCGAAGGCCTTGGAGCCGGTGACGTTGGTGCGCTCGCCGATGTTGACGAAGAGCGTGCCCTCGCCGATCGTGACCGGCTCCAGGCCGGAAAGCTTCATGGGCGGAACGGGCGATTGGGCGGCGGCGGTCATGGCGTGGTGCGAAACGGCAGAACACTGCATGCGCCATGGTGCTCACCCTCGGCGCATGCGCGATCGATGGGTGGATCGGGGCATGCAGGGCGAGCGTCGTTGCGAGCTTCCAAGCCTGGCGGCGCGGGCTTCTGGGCAGAAGGCCGGGCCGTCGCAACGCTCCTTGGAAGCCGCGGATTTTAGTCGCCACCACCCGTGGGCGATAGCCGCACAGCGCGACTTTGTGGCGCCTTCACCTCGTTACAAAGCGCGCCGGCCTCCCTGAACCGAGTGGGGTCACCGCGGTTCCAATCGCGGCTCGTCACCAAAATCGATCCCACCATGACGCTCATCCGCTCGCTCCTCCCCTTGCTCGCCGGTGCGCTGGTCGCCGGCTGTGCCGCGCCGCCGCCCAAGCCAGTCCCGCCAGGGGCCGTCACCGCGCCCGGCTCGGCCGCCGGTCCGGCGTACGGCAAGGTCACGCCCGACGGCAAGGGCTTCTCGCCGCAGATGGAGGCAGCCGAACGCCAGTTGACCAGCGCCCTGAGCGGCACCGGTG
>DASWSY010000147.1:0-7604 GCA_036402415.1 Rhizobacter sp.
GCCACACCGCCGGCGATCAGGAGGCTGGTCGTCACCCACCAGCCCAGCCCGCCCGCCACACCGGCGGCGGCCAGCGAGCCGAGCTTGCGGCCCATGATCGACGTGAGCACCGCCCCGATGATGGGCACGCCGACGAAGAAGAAGATCGCGATGTCCTCGAGGTCGAAGCCCGCGCTGCCACCCCGTGACGAAGCCGGAGCCCCGGGCTCGGGCAGGCCCTCGGTGCCGATGCGCTCGGCCAGCCGATCCACCGCCGCGTTGAGACCGCCCGCGAAGTCGCCGGCGCGGAAGGCCGGCGTGATGCGGCTGTCGATGATCTGCCTGGCCGCGAGGTCGGGCACCGCGCCCTCCAGGGCCTTGGCAACCTCGATGCGCACCTTGCGGTCGTTCTTCGCCACCACGATCAGCAGCCCGTCGCCCACGTCGCGGCGGCCGATCTTCCAGGTGTCGCCTACGCGCTGCGCGAAGGCCGCGATGTCTTCCGGCAGCGTGGTCGCCACCATCAGCACCACGATCTGCGAGCCACGCTCGCGCTCGATGCCCTCGAGCTTGGCCGACAGCGCCTGCACCTGCGCAGGCGTGAGCGTGCCGGTCTGGTCGATCACGCGGCCCGACAGCGGCGGCACGGGCTGCACGTCCTGCGCGCGCAGCGGTGTCACCGCCGCGAGCAGCAGCAGGGCGAGGCACGCCAGGAACTGGCGCATCGTGCTGCGCTTACTTCGACGCCGGCTTGTCGAAGTTCACCGCCGGCGGCGTGGAGATCTGCGCCTCGTTCTGCACGGTGAAGTTCGGCTTCGGGTCGTAGTTGAAGACCATGGCCGTCATGTTGCTCGGGAAGCTGCGCGCGAGCACGTTGTAGTCGGCCACCGCCTTGATGTAGCGGTTGCGCGCCACGGTGATGCGGTTCTCGGTGCCTTCGAGCTGCACGCGCAGGTCCTGGAAGCCCTGGTTGGCCTTGAGGTTCGGGTAGTTCTCGCTCACCACGAGCAGGCGGCTCAGCGCACTGCTCAGCTCACCCTGCGCCTGCTGGAACCGGTTGAACGCTTCCGGGTTGTTGAGCGTCTCGGGCGTGACCTGGATGCTCGTCGCCTTGGCGCGCGCCTCCACCACCTTGGTGAGCGTCTCCTGCTCGAAGTTGGCCTCGCCCTTCACCGTGGCGACGATGTTGGGGATGAGGTCGGCGCGGCGCTGGTACTGGTTGAGCACCTCCGACCAGGCGGCCTTGGTCTGCTCGTCCAGGCGCTGGAAATCGTTGTAGCCGCAGCCGGTGAGGCCCAGGGTGGCGGCGAGCGCCAGCGCGGCAAGCCAGAGTCTCTTCGTCGTCATCGTATGTCCTTGAAGCCGAGGCGGGGCGATGCTACCCCGCGGGCCAGATGCGGTGCGCGCGCGGCAATTCAAGGCCCAGGGATACTCCAGGCCATGTCGCTCCTGCAAGAAGCCCTGCGTGCCGGCCACGCCCCTGCCCGCCCGCGTGCCGCCGCCGGTGGCCGCGTGCTGGTGTGCGGCGGCGCCGGCGTGCTGGGCGCGGCCCTGCTCGAAAGCCTGCTCGCCGCGCGTCGCCACGCCGAGGTGAGCGTGCTCGTGACCCAGCCGCTGCAGACAGGCATGCGCGGCCTGCACACGGTCACGTGGGACACGCACGACGACACGCCGCTGGCCGCCACCGCGGTGGTGGTGTTCGACCGCGAGCGCGGCGTCAACGGCCGCGAGCTCGCGTTCCACCGGCCTCAGCCCGAGGACCTGCCGGCCCTCGCGGCACGGCTGCACGCACGCGGCGTGCACCACCTGCTGGTGGTGATGCCGCACACCCAGGCCATGCTGCCCGAAGCCTTGAAGCGCGGGCTCGCGAGCTTCGACGAGCAGGCCGTGGCCGCCCTCGGCTTCGAGCACCTGGTGTTCGTGCGCTCGGCGCAGTTGCCCGAGCGCCTGCGCCACGCCCACCCCGGTCAGCGTCTGGCGCACTGGATGCTCTCGCAACTGCAGATGATGGTGCCCGAGCGGCAGCGCCCGGTGCGCGCACAGAAGGTGGCCGACTTCGCCGCGCGACTGGCCGCCTTGCTGCCGGCCTCGCCCCCGGGCACACGCGTCGTGCCGCCCGAGTGGATGTGGGAGGCCGGCCAGTCGCGCCACGCCGCGGCGATGGCCGACGCCTGGCTCGCCGACGGTGCCGTCAGCGACCCTTCTCGGCCTGCGACGCCGCCACCGCCATCGCCACCCTGAGCGCCGGCGCCGGCGGCCGCCAGCGTTCGGCCGCTTTCACCAGGGCTTCGCGTTCGCGCCGCGTCGCCGGCCGCACCTGGTCGGCCACCCAGGTCACGCGGGCGCGGTTGGCGTCGCCGTGGCGGCCGAGCATCGCCAGCTCCCGATCGGGGTTGTGCAGCAGCGAGGCGAGCCACACCGCTTCCATCGGCGTGAGCGCCGCTGCGTCCTTGCGGAAGAAGTGCCGCGCCGCGGCCTGCGCGCCGCACTGCCCGTCGCCCCAGGGCGCGAGGGCGAGGTACAGGTTGAGGAGGCGCGCCTTGCCGAGCGTGCGATCGAGCTCCACCGCGTAGAGCAGCTCGCGCAGCTTCCGGCCGTGGTGGCGGCTGTCGCCGGTGTAGACGAGCTTGGCGAGCTGCTGCGGCAAGGTGCTGCCGCCCGACACGGCCGACCCGCTGCGCTGGTTGCCGAACCACGCGGCCACGATCTCGTTCAGGTCGTAGCCAGGGTGTTCGAAATAGCGCTGGTCTTCCGCGGCGATCACGGCACGCGGCAGCCAGGTGCCGAAGTCCGTCGTGGCCTCGGCGCTGCCGCAGGCTGGTTGGGCGTTCAGCAAGGCCTCGGTGCCCAGGCCCGACACCGTGAGCCCGTCCAGACGCGGCTTGAGCTCCCATTCGTGCGACGGCCAGCGCCATTGCGCCTTCACACTCACCCGCCCTTCGATGCGGGCACGGGCGAACTCCGGGATGTCTTGGCGGAACAGCGCGAACGCACGCACCGCCGGTTCGTCGGCAATGCGGAACTGCAGCGTGAGCTGCTGCCGCTCGATGCGCGACGACCAGCGGCCCTGCAGCGGCTCCAGGCCCCGCTCACTCGTATCCCCGATCGCAAAGTGGCCCTGCAGGTTCATCTCGAGGTCGGGCACGACGGTGAACTCGACACGCGACAGCCGCAAGGGCTCGCGCCCGAGCCCCCCGACCGGCAAGGTGCAGGGCGCGCACACGGCCCGCCAGGTGTTGGGCGCGTTCACCGCCTGCCAGTGCACGGTGCCGTAGGGCGTGTGCACGTGGCGGCCTTCCATCAGGCGCAGCGTGAAGGGGTGGCTTGCAATGCGCAGCAGTGCCGGCATGCTCAGCTCACGTTCGAAGGGCCCGATGCGCACCTGGCGCGTCCACTCGCCCGGTGCCGGCTGCAGGGCCCGTAGGACGAAGAACACGGCCAGCGCCACGGCCACGAGCAGCGCGCACGACACGCCGAACAGCCACTTCAGGAAGGTCTTCACAAGGCCCTCGCCACGGTAACGGCCCGCCACGGGCCGGTGGACTGGCCAAGCGCCGCCGCCCAGAACCAGCTCGATGCATCGGTGAAGGACTCGCCCTTCGCGTCGACGATGCGCTCGCACACGCGCAGCCGCTGGCCGCCGCGTTCGGCGATGAAGCAGCGCCACATCTGCGCCTGCGCGTCGCGCTCCAGGCGTGCTTCGGCAATGGCGTAGCCGAGGCCGCGGTAACAGTCGGCCGCCGGGTGCAGCATGCGTGTGGGCGCGCGCACCTCGCGCAGCACCAGCACCTGCGCGCCATCGGTCATGCGGGCGATGTGGCCGGGGAATCGCGCGGCAAAGCGCATCTCGACCGGGCTCAGCGCCAGCGGACGCAGCGCGCGGCCTTCCCAGGCCACGGGCCACTCGGGCGCCGCACGCCCCTCCCCCGAAGACGCCGGCGAGGTCAGCGACAAGGGCGCGAGCGCACAGGCCACGAGCGCCAGCGCCCAGCCCAGGCGCACCAGCCACGATTCAGGCCTGCGCATCACGGCCTCCCCGCATCACGGCCATCACCGCCGCGCACACCGCGGCCAGCACCGCGAGGCCGACCGCCTCGTGCCACCACGCCGGCACCCGGGCCTGCTGCGCCTCCAGCGCCACCAGCACGCTGTTGCGCAGCACGTTGCCGGCGAGCACCAGGGCGCCCACCATCGGCAGGCGCCGCAGCAGCGCGCCGTCGCGCAGGCCGCTGAACGCCGCCACCGCGCAGGCGCAGAAGTAGGCCATCCACACCATCTGCACGCCCGAGCACGGCGCGTCGACGATCACGAGCCGGCCCTCGACCCACATGGCCGTGCCGCTGCGTTCGGCTGCCAGGCCCGCGAGTCGCAACACCCAGGTGCTGATCTCGGCGGTGAGCACGCGCAGCGGGTAGCCCGCATAGAACTGCAGCGACGACACCACCGGCAGCGCGAGCACCGCGAGCCCGGCGAGCGGCAACCACGGCGCGCCCGAAGGCATCACGCTGCGCAGGCCGGCGGCGAGCGCGAGCACCGCCAGGAGTGCCGCCAGCAGCGGCGGCAGGTGGAAGAGCGCGAGCGTGGCCGAAAAGGTCAGCACGAGCGAGGCATATCGCCAGCCCGGCCGGGGCGTGCCCCGCAGCAGCGGCTCGTGCCGCAGCACCCACCACAGCAAGGCCGCGAGCGCGGCCAGCCCGAGCGGATCGTCGGAGCCGTCGGCCAGGCGCGCACCGGCCCAGCGCCAGTGCGGCCACAGGGCCGCCGCCTGCAGGCCCAGCCAGGCCAGCGGCGACAGCGATTCGAAGCGCGCTTGCCAGCGCCCGAGCGGGTGCGTGGCAATCGGACGCGGAATGGGAAGGGCGATGGCGGTGGCCATGGCTCACTCCTTGCGGCGGCGCTTCGACGGCCACAGCGTGGCCGCCACGACCCCGATCACGATCAGCAGCGCGAGGATGGCCCCTGGCTCGGGCGTGCTCGGCACTTCGGCGCCGATCGCGTTGTCGCTCACCCCTTCGGGCAAGGGCGAGGGCTGGTCGACCTGCTGCGTCTGCGCCGGGTTGGGGTTGCGCACACGCTGGTCAACGGCGATGAAGCTCGTGTATTGGGTGAGCAGGCTGTAGCCGAGGCCGAGTTCGGTGATCTGCGCCTTCTGCGTGTGGCCGCCTTCCAGCGCCTCCTGGTCGCTCAGCGCGGCGATGCGTTCGCGCGCCCAGAGCTGGCGCAGTGCGGCCGGGCCCTTGCCGTCCGCAGCGGCCACCAGGTCCTGGCGGTAGGGGCCGTCGGCGGCGCGGCCTTCGACCACCAGCCGGGCCCCCGGTGCGGCGTTGCGCCACTTGCCGAACACCACCACCGGCCGCCCGCCCAGCACGTCGGGCAGTTGCAGCGGCTCCACGTCGTAGGCCTCCAGGCCCTCGAAGCGCGCCGTCACCTGCGTGAGCACCGGCGCTTCGATGATGCGGCGCAGGCGCTCGGCCTGCGCGGCGGCCTGCTCGGGCTTGGTGACGATGAAGGCCTCGCCCTGGCCGGCGCGCGCCATGCCTTCGATCAGGTGGCGGTTCACGCTCGTGCCGATGCCGAAGGAGAACACGTTGAACTGGTTGAGGTTCTGGCGGATGAGGCGGAACACCTCGGCCTCGACGCTCACGTAGCCGTCGGTCACGAAGATCACGCTGCGCGACACGTCGTCGGCCTTGGGCAAGGCCGCCACACGCTTCAAGGCCGGCACGATCTCGGTGCTGCCACCGCCGCCCATCTCGCGGATGGTGCGCAGGGCCTGGTCGATGTTGGCGCGTGTGGCCGGCACCGAGACGGGTGCCAGCATGCGGCTGCTGCCCGAGAAGAGCATCACGTTGAAGGTGTCGCTCGGGCGCAGGCTGCCGATGAGGTTCTTCAGCAGCACCTTGGCCGTCTCCAGCGGGTAGCCGTGCATCGAGCCCGAGATGTCGACCACGAAGATGTAGTCGCGCGGGTTGATCTGGCGCGGCGCCACGGCCTGGGGCGGCTCGACCATCGCGAGGAAGAAGTTCTCGCTGCCGTCGTCCTCGCCGCGGTAAAGCACCAGGCCCGACTCGATGCGGTCGCCGGCCAGGCGGTAGTGGAGGATGAAGTCGCGGTTGTTCGTCGGGCCGTCGGCGGGCTTGAGCGACACCGCCGCACGCGTGCTGCCCACGCCGTCGACCAGCACCTCGTGAGAAGGCGAGGCGATCTGCTTGACTGCGAGCGGCGTGTCGAGCGTGGCGCGCAGCGTGAAGGCGGTGTTGGAGGCCACGCCTTCCTTCAGATAGGCGCCCCCGATGGCGCCTGCGTTGCCGGCAGCGGCGGCCGGGCTGTTGTAGCGCGGGCCCACGACCGTCGGGAACACGAAGGCGTATTGCGCCTCGGTCGGACGCAGCAGCTCGGTGTAGCGCAGCTCCACCGCGACGTCGTCGCCGGGCAGGATGTTGGTCACGTTCATCTCGAAGACGTTGGGCCGGCGCTGTTCCAGCAGCGCGCTGGTCTTGCCCTCGCGCCTGGCGGCCTGGAACTCGATGCGGGCTTGTTCTTTTTCCTTGATGCGGGCGGTGAGCACCCGATCGCCGAGCTTCACCGTCATCGCGTGCACTGCCGCCTGCGTGGAGCCCGGGAAAACGTAGCGCGCCTCGATCGGGCGCTGGCCTTCGTTGCGGTAGTGCTGCGTCACCGTCACGTCGGCGATCACGCCGACGATCTTCACATCGACCTGCGTCGACTTGAGCGGCAGCCGGTCGGTGCCGGGCTCGTGGCTGTTGACGGCGAAGTACGGGCTCTCGGCCTTGAGCGCGTCGGCATCGTCGGCATGCGCCGGCGCCCAGAACAGCATCAACACGGCCGAAAAGACGGCGAGCAGCACGCACCACAGCACGCGGCCGGTGTGGGTGAGTGGACGGTAGGGGACGAGCGGGCGCGGCATGGATTCCTCTCCTGGCGAAACCACCGTCGTGGTGGTGTACGAAGAGGATCGGCCGCGGCGGAGAAGCGTGTTTGAAGCCTGAGAGCGGCTCTGTGAAGACTGCGTGAACGGCGTGGCAACCGCGATACTGGCGTCTCCCATCACCCTGGAGGAGACCCCGATGAAGCACCTGATCCTGTCGGCCGCGATGCTGGCCCTGGCCGCCCCTGCGTTCGCGGCGAGCAAGCCCTGCGAAGAGCTGAAGGCCGAGATCGCGGCCAAGCTCGACGAGAAGAAGGTCGCCGGCTACAAGCTCGACATCGTCGACACCGACAAGGTGGGCGACGGCAAGGTGGTGGGCAGCTGCGAAGGGGGCAGCAAGAAGATCGTCTACGCCAAGGCGGCGAAGTAGGCCTCAGGCCGGCTCTGCCTCGCCGAGCGGCAGGCAAAGGGTGGCGAGCGCGCCGCCCTCGGCCCCATCAACCACGTTCACGAGGCTGACCCGGCCTTCGTGCAGCTCGGCGATCTCCTTCACGAAGGGCAGGCCGAGGCCGGTGCTCTTCTTGCGCGATTGGGGCCGTGAGAGCGAATAGAACTTCTCGAACACCTTGTCCTCGGCATAGTCGGGAATGCCGGGGCCCTGGTCGCGCACCGTCAGCTCGGCCTGCGCGCCGCGGCGACGCAGGGCCAGCGTGACGGTGCCGCCCGCCGGAGAGAA
>DASWSY010000148.1:0-5659 GCA_036402415.1 Rhizobacter sp.
GATCAAGACGCGGGTGCACCTCGAAGCCGCGCAGCGCCGCGAGCTGGCCGCGTATGCGGCGATCAACCCGGGCATCGCCCTGAGCGAGCTGTGCGACGGCTGGGACGTGAGCGAGAACACCGTGCGCACGATCCTTGAGCAGTACGGCGTGCTGGTGAAGTCGAACAAGGTGAGCGGCCTGCGCCCGGACTCCCCGTTCTACAAGGCCGACCCGGAGCAGCCCGATGCCGTGATCGACGAGGCGGCGATGCGCGCCGACCGCGACCGCGCCATGCTGCGCATCGGCCAGCAGGCGGCGGAGCTCAACGCGTTGGCCGCGCAGTACGGCTACAAAGTCGAACTGTTGCCGGTCGCCTGATTGGCGAACTCACTACCGCCCCGCTCGCCGGGGCGGTATGCTGTACAGACACAGGGAGGGGGCCCATGGCCGACAAGATCATCACCTACGTGCCGGAGGGTGAGCGCAAGGGCGGCTCGCTGTTCGGCTACATCGCAGCGGCGGTAGTGGCGCTGCTCATTCACCACTGGTGGCAGCCACACGGCGCGCGCATCGAGGCGCCCGTGGGCACCACCATCGAACTGACCCGCACCACCAGCGGCTGGATCGTCGAGCAGCGCGACGCCCGGGGCAACGTCATCGTCTACGACACCAAGTCGGTCAGGATCAATGCTCAAAATCGTCAGTAGCCAGAAGGACGCCAAGGTCCTCGACGCCGTGTTGCGGCAGGTGCTCCCCTACGTGGACACCCCGCATCAGGTGATGCCCTTCGAGTCCATGCTGCCGGCCGCCAACGCCGGCGATGTCGTGTTGGGGTTGGGCGGCCAGCTGGTCGATCACGTCAAGGCCAGCGAGCACTTCCCCACCGTCAAGAACAACAAGAACGTCACCCTCAACAGCCTGCGCGGCATCCCGCTGGACTGGCAGCAGGGCAAGCTGATGCTCAGCTACGACCCCTTCATGGCGACCGTGGACCCCGCGATGGAGCCGCAGTGCGTGTGGGACGTGCGGCTGGCCTGCCGCCTGCACGACACCGGCGCGCTGCAGCCGCAGCTGGGCAAGTACAGCTGGGTGGAGGACTTCGCGGCGGCCATTGCCTTCGTCGAGCAGCAGCACGAGGCCACAGGCAAGCCCGTGCCGGTGGCGTGGGACCTCGAAACCATCGGCCTCGATCCGCTGCACCCGGGCGACGACGAGCGCCCGCCGGCGCGGATCATCACCATCAGCGTGACCGTGCGCGAGGGCATGGCCCACGTGCTGCGCGTGCCGGCCGGCGGCGTGCTAACCCCGCTGCAGCAGAAGCACGTTCGCTGGCTGCTGACCACGCCCAAGGTCAACAGCGTGGGCGCCAATCTCAAGTTCGACGTGAACTGGGTGGCGATCCACTGGAGCATCGTGTGCACCAACCAGAAGGCCGACACCATGCTGATCGGCTCGCTGCTGGACGAGAACCGCAGCAACAGCCTGAACCTGCACGCCAAGATGCACACCACCATGGGTGGGTACGACGACGACTTCAACGACCGCTTCGACAAGTCGCGCATGGACATCGCGCTGGAGACCGACCCGGCCGCGTTCCTCACCTACGCCGGCGGCGACACCGACGCCGCGCTGCGCACCTACAACGTAATGCGCCCGCGCCTGATCAACGACAAGCCGCTGACGGCGTTCTACACCCAGCTGATGCAGCCGGCGGCCAAGGTGTTCGCGAAGGTGGAGCGCCGGGGCGTGGTCGTGGACCTCGACCGCTACAAGGCCCTGCAGTCGGAGGTGCAGGCCGACATCGAGCGGCTCACCGACGAGGCGCTGGCGATGGTGCCCAAGCGCATCCGCAACAAGTACGCCGAGGTCGAGAAGGAGAAGCTGCTCGGCAAGAAGGGCTTCCTCGAAGACTTCCTGTTCACGCCGATGGGCCTGAACCTCAAGCCGCTGATGATGACCCCCAGCGGCAAGGACCCCAGCACGGCGAAGGAGCACCTCGAAATGTTCGCCGACCACCCCGACGCCAAGGCGTTCGTGGACGTGATGTCGGCGCTCAACGGCTCCAAGAAAACGATGTCCACCTACATCGTGGGCTTCATGAAGCACCTGCGCAGCGACGGCCGGTTCCACCCGACGTACATGCTGCACCGGGGCGACTACGACGGCGGCGACAGCGGCACCGTCACCGGCCGCACCAGCGCCAAGGACCCGGCCTACCAGACCATCCCCAAGCACACGAAGTGGGCCAAGAAGCTGCGCGAGGTCTACACCTGCCCGCCGGGCATGGCGATCCTCAAGGCCGACTTCTCGCAGGGCGAGCTGCGCGTGACCGCCTGCGTGGCGAACGAGCGCTCGATGCTGGAGACCTACCGCAAGGGCATCGACCTGCACCTGCGCACCGGCGCGCTGGTCAACCACCTGACGCTGGAGGAGGCGCTCGCGCTCAAGGCGGCCGCCACCAAGGGCAGCCCGGAGGAGAAGCGGATCAAGATGATCCGTCAGGGCGGCAAGGCCGGTAACTTCGGCCTGATCTACGGCATGAGCGCGGCGGGCTTCCAGAACTACGCCCGCATCGCCTACGGCGTGCACATGACCCTGCAGGAGGCCGAGGCCTTCCGCAACGCGTTCTTTGCCGAGTACCCGGGCCTGCTGCAGTGGCACGAGCGGTTCAAGAAGCACGCCCACATGCACGGCTTCGTGCGCAGCCCGCTGGGCCGCATCCGCCACCTGCCGCTGATCCACAGCCGCCGCAACGAGCTGCGCTCGGAAGCCGAACGCCAGTCGATCAACAGCCCGATCCAGAGCTGCCTGTCGGACATGATGCAGCTGGGCATGGTCGAGCTCGACCGCGCCTACCCGGACCTGTGGATTTTCGGCATGACCCACGACGACGTGGGCATGTACGTGCCCGAGGGCGAGGTCATGGAGTGGGCGCAGCGGGTGCAGGCGATCCTGCAGGACCTGCCGCTGGCGAAGTTCGGCTGGCAGCCGCAGCTGCAGTTCGTCTCCGACTGCGAGGCCAGCCACACCAATCTGGCCGAGTGCGAGGAGCTCAAGCTCGCCGCTTGACCCCCTGCTTTGGACGTTCCCCGGCATGTAGACTCCCCCGCAGCACAACGCTAGGGGGAGTCCCATGTCCAACGATCCGGTCAGCCTTGCCAACGCGCTCGGCGTGAGCAAGCCCAGCCAGCTGGCCTCGGCGGTTACCGTCGTGCGCGGCGCGCGCCGGCCCAGCGACCCGATCAGCAAGGCCGAGCCCAAGCTCCTGCGCAGCAACGCGCTGACCGTGGACGACAACCAGACCACGGCGTTCGACTCGCTCGGCAAGGGCAAGGTCGTCAAGCCGACCTTCGACCCCGTGCTGCTGTGCCTGCTGATGCAGCAGAACAACACCCTGCTGCAGTGCTCGGCCGCGATGGAGGTCAACATCGACGGCACGGGCTACACCATCGAGCGCGCCGACGGCGAGGCCGAGGGCGACGAAGACGACAAGATGGTCGAGAACCTCAAGCAGTTCTTCGACGAGGTGTACCCGGGCGAGAGCTTCGTCTCCCAGCGCCGCGCGCTGCGCCGCGACATGGAGGCCACCGGCAACGGCTACTTCGAGGTCATCCGCAACGCCGGCGGCGACATCGTGTTCCTGCGCCGGCTCGACGCCAAGCTGATGCGGCTGGTCATGCTGGACGACGCCGTGGTGGTCGAGAAGAAGATCAAGCGCATGGGCAAGGAGCAGACCGTGCAGATGGTGGTGCGCGAGCGCCGCTACTGCATGCAGGTCGGCACCAAGTTCCGCTTCTTCCGCGAGTTCGGCGCCAGCCGCGACGTGGACATGGTGACCGGCGAGTGGCTCAACAAGGACGGCTCGGCCGTGCCGGGCAGCGCTCCGCTCGACGCCGGCTACAACACCGGACCCAAGCCCCTTGCTGGCGAACCGGCGCCGTCGTACACGCCGCCGAAGCTGCCGCAGGGCGCCGGCGGTGAGCCCATCGTGGGCAACGGCGAGAAGAAGGCCAAGCCGATGCTCGGCACCGAGGTCATCCACTTCAAGGTCTGCGAGGACGTGGCGACCGGCTACGGCGTGCCGCGCTGGATCAACCAGACCCCGGCCGTGCTGGGCAGCCGCAAGGCCGAGGAGTTCAACCTCGAATTCTTCAACAGCGGTGGCCTGCCGCCGGCACTGGTGCTGGTGCAGGGCGGCCAGCTGGCGCCGGGCTCGAAGGAGGCGCTGACCAACTACCTCGCCGGCAAGGCGAAGTACAAGCAGCGCGGCGTCATCGCCGAGGTCTTCGCCGCCGGCGGCTCGCTGGACGGCAACGGCAGCGTGCGTGTGACCGTCGAGCGCTTCGGCGACGAGCGCCAGAAGGACTCGATGTTCCAGACGTACGACAAGAACTGCGCCGACCACGTGCGCGGCGCGTTCCGTCTGCCGCCGCTGTTCCTCGGCCTGTCCGCCGACCACAACTTCGCCACCGCGTACGCCAGCTACATGGTCGCCGAGGCGCAGGTGTTCCGCCCGGAGCGCGAGGAGTTCGACGAGATCATTAACGTCAAGATCATGCGCGAGCTGGCGCCGGACTACATCTTCCGCTCGCTGCCGCTGCAGATTCAGGACGTGGAGATGCAGCTCAAGGCCCTGACGCTGGTCAAGGACATGGCCGAGCCCGAGGAGTTCCTCAAGACGATCAACGAAATCGCCTCGGTCACCCTGACCGCGCGCGAGGACCTCGGCGATCAGGACGCCCTGAACGTCGTCAACCAGCTGCTCGGCCGCGAGGCGCTGGGCGGCAAGCTCGACGCCCGCGACGGCATCGGCGAGGAGAAGCTCGGCCCCGACGGCAAGCCGCTGCCGGGCGCCAAAGGCAAGCCGCCGAAGAAGGGCAAGGGCAAGCCGGGCGAGGAAGCGCCGGCGCGCGTCGAGGGCGGCAAGGACGGCAAGATCAAGAAGATGGACGACGACATCCTGCGCGGCCTCGCCGACGACTGGGCGAACCACCTGTCCGGCCGCCACGAGTTCGAGCCCGCCTCGGTCGCCGTGATGTCGCAGCTGATCAAGTCGCTCGGCCCGCAGGTGCGCCTGCTGTTCAACAGCTACGTCGCCCTCAAGGTCGCCGACCCGCGCCACGACGTGGACGGCGTGTCGCACCTGATCGCCCACGCCGGGGAGTGCTTGACGCACACCGACGCCGCCTGATTGCAATTAACTGCACGAGGCAGATATGAGCAAAACGACGGTCAAGAACGAGGCCTTCATCGACCTCGAAGCCGGGCTGCTGAACCAGCTGCACCCGGTCTGGGAGCGCTACTGGATGGACCGCTCGCGCGCCATCGGCCAAGCCGCCGACGAAGCGCGCTGGGGCGACGCGCACGCGCTGGTCGAGGCGGTGGACCTGCGGCAGGTGATCGGTAAGCGCGACCGCCTGCTCGACACGCTGGGCATGGCGTCGCTGCTGCTCGGGGCCTCGCGCCTCGGCCGCATCGACCGCACCAGCGTGTACAAGGACCCGCCGAAGGACATGCTGGCCGCCGCCAGTGAGCAGACCCGCGTGCTGGTCGGCGACAACGCCACGACCGCGCTGCGCCACGAGCTGCACCTGCACCTCGACAAGCGCGAGTACGCGCAGTCCAGCGGCAACAGCGCCACCGAGGCCGACGTGTTCAAGGCCCAGCAGCTGCAGCCGT
>DASWSY010000149.1:0-10081 GCA_036402415.1 Rhizobacter sp.
AGCAATGGTGGGGCCCGCTGCCGCGTTCGTGACGTGCTGCACGGGCCGCGAGGTGGCCCGTCAATTGCAAGCGCTCCACGAGGCGCAACGACGCGCCCGGCGACGCCAGCGGGCGTATGCTCGCTCGCGTCGTACCACCCGAGGAGCCATGCACCGATGAGCAGCGACAAGGCCGGCGAGGCCCGTGCTTCCAAGCACATCCGCCTCACCTCGCACCCGGGGCCCAATGCCACGCCCGGCATCACCTGGGGCGCCCCCACGCCCGCCGAGCGCGGGCCGGTGATCGGCACCACCACCCACCGCCACCACCGCAACGTGGTCGGCACGCACAGTGGCAGCTACGGCGTCTACCGCGCGCTGGCCGTGGCCGCCGGCAACCTGGTGAAGGGCCACCGCGCCGACCTCACCAACACCGCGCCCACCACGCCCATCGGCCCCTATCCGCAATGGAGCGACGCGCACAAGATCGTGTCGCTCGACCCCTGGGGCGCCGCGGTGGGCGAGGTCTTTGCCGAGCAGATCGCGGCCGGCTACGACATCCGCCCCACCATCGCGGTGACGCAGGCCCACGTGCACCTGCCCGAGATCAAGCAGGCGATCGCCTTCCAGCGCCTGCAGATCGACGGCAAGGTCCTGCTCGACGACGCTTCGGCCGTGGTGACCAAGATAGCCGTGGAGCCGGTGTGGTGGATCGAGGGCGTGGCCAGGCGCTTCAACGTGAGCGAGGCCGACCTGCGCCGCGTAATGTTCGAAGAGACCGGCGGCATGTACCCCGAGCTCGTGACGCGCAGCGACATCGGCATCTTCCTGCCGCCCATCGGCGGGCAGACGCTCTACATCTTCGGCGACCCACGCGACCTGGCCAACCCCGACGTGACGCTCACCGCGCGCGTGCACGACGAGTGCAACGGCTCCGACGTCTTCGGCTCCGACATCTGCACCTGCCGGCCCTACCTCACGCATGCCATCGAAGAGTGCATTCGCGGCGCGCAGCAGGGCGGCGTGGGCCTCATCGCCTACAGCCGCAAGGAAGGGCGCGCGCTCGGCGAGGTCACCAAGTTCCTCGTCTACAACGCGCGCAAGCGCCAGGTGGGCGGCGACAGCGCCGACAAGTATTTCCTGCGCACCGAGTGCGTGGCCGGCGTGCAGGACATGCGCTTCCAGGAGCTGATGCCCGACGTGCTGCACTGGCTGGGCATCCGCAAGATCCACCGCCTGGTGAGCATGAGCAACGACAAGTACGACGCCATCACCGGCAGCGGCATCGAGGTCGGCGAGCGCGTCAAGATCCCCGACGAGCTCGTGCCGGCGGATGCGAAGGTGGAGATCGAGGCCAAGATCGCCGCGGGCTATTTCACCGACGGCGCCGTGCCGGACGCCGCCTCGCTCGCTTCCACGAAGGGCCGCGACCTTGTCTGACCCCACGGCCCTGCTGCGCTCTCCCGCCACCATCCGCGAGCGTTGCCGCAACATCCTCGCGGCGGCGGAAGCCGGACAGTCCCGTCACTTCACCATCCACCGCAGCCAGCTCGACGAGGTGGCGCGGCGCGTGGAGCAGGTGACGCGTCGGCAATACCCCGAGCTGCGCATCCCGTACCACTCGCGCTGGCGGCATTTCGAGGCGGGCGGTGTGGATCGCCGCGGCGAGCTGGAGCTGCTGCTCGAAGGGCGCGACACGGCCGAGCAGGCGCAGGCGCACATCGACCTCACCGTGATGAGCGTGCTGCTCGACGCCGGTGCCGGGCCGACATGGCGCTACGACGACACCGGTGCCACCTTCAGCCGCTCCGAGGGGCTGGGCGTGGCGACCTTCCGCGCCTTCCTCGCAGGGCGCTTCTCCAGCGACCCGCTGGACCCGCTGCGGGTGGACGCCGACGCGCTGCAACGCGTGGACGAAACCTTGCTCGCGCAGGTCTTCCAGGTGCACGACGACAACCCGCTCGTCGGCCTGTCGGGCCGTGCCACGCTGATGCGCCGCCTGGGTGAAACGCTCTCCGCGCAGCCCGAGGTGTTCGGCGACGACGGCCGTCCTGGCGGGCTCTACGACACGCTGACGCAACGCGGCCAGCTCGACCGCCTGCCCGCGCCCGCCGTGCTGCAGGCATTGCTCGACCACCTGGGCCCGATCTGGCTCACCGGCAGCGTGTTGCAGGGCACGCCGCTCGGCGACTGCTGGCCGCACCCGGCGGCGGGCGGCAGCGGCCTCACCGCCGGCTGGGTGCCCTTCCACAAGCTGAGCCAGTGGTTGACCTACTCGCTGCTGGAGCCCTTCGAATGGGCCGGGGTGACGCTCACCGAGCTCGACGGCCTGACCGGCCTGCCCGAGTACCGCAATGGCGGCCTGCTGCTCGACTCGCGCGTGATCGTGCCGCGCGACGCGACCCTGGCCTCGCGCACCCACAGCGCGGGCGACGAGGCCATCGTCGAATGGCGCGCCCTCACCGTCGCGCTCATCGACGAGCTGGCCCCGCTGGTGCGCGAGCGGCTGCACAAGAAGCCTGAGGAGATGCCGCTCGCCTGCATCCTCGAAGGCGGCACCTGGGCCGCGGGGCGCGAGATTGCCAGGACGCTGCGCGAGGGCAGCCCGCCGCTCAAGATCGAGAGCGACGGCACCGTGTTCTGAGAGAGGCACCATGAGCGACGCCAAGATTCACCACATCACCCACCCGCTGATCCAGCACAAGCTCACGCTGATGCGCGAGAAGGACCGCAGCACCAACAGCTTCCGCCGCCTGCTCGGCGAGATCAGCATGCTGATGGCCTACGAGGTGACGCGCGACATGCCCACGCAGCTCATCGACATCGAGACGCCGCTCGAGAAGATGCAGAGCCCGGTGATCGACGGCAAGAAGACGGTGTTCGTGTCGATCATGCGCGCCGGCGCGGGCTTCCTCGACGGCATGCTCAACGTGATCCCCGGCGCGCGCATCGGCCACATCGGCCTGTACCGCGACCCGAAGACGCTGGTGGCGGTGGAGTACTACTTCAAGATGCCGGCCGACATGCACGAGCGCGACGCGATCGTGCTCGACCCCATGCTCGCCACCGGCAACTCGGCGGTGGCGGCGGTCGACCGGCTGAAGGAGACGAACCCGAAGTCGATTCGCTTCGTGTGCCTGCTGGCCGCGCCCGAGGGCCTCAAGAACTTCACCGAGTCGCACCCCGACGTGCCGGTGTACGTCGCCGCGGTCGACCGCGAGCTCAACGAGCACGGCTACATCGTGCCGGGGCTGGGCGATGCGGGCGACCGCATCTTCGGGACGAAGTGATCCGCTAGGGTCGTCGGCCGCCGCGCGGCGAGGCCTGGAGGCCGGCACGCGTGCTGCGCAGTTCGTGCAGGCAGGCGGCGCTGCACGCCTTGCCCTTGGCACTGGTGCGCAGGGCCTCGTCGGCCTCGATGATGCGCATGCGTCGCCGCAGTTCGCGCACCGTCTGCATGACGGTCCATGACCCGACGGAGGCGCAGACCTTCGGCACCTCGGCCAGGGTCACGCGCGCCAGCACGAGGCCGGTGCAGCGGCCGAGCGCGGTGCGCAGCGACTCGGTGTGGGCGTCGGTCGTGTTCGAGCGGCGACCCCGGCTCAACTCGACGGTGATGCTTACGGCGCGTGCCACGCAGCCCTCGGTATCGCGGTGGAGCAGGGCGAGGTCGAAGGCGTTGGCACCCAGGTGATCGTTCACCGCCTCGACGCCATGCTGCCTGAGGCGTTGTTCCAGCTCGCCGGTCAGCGGCGCGATGGCGCTCGCCGCCGGCGGCCACCCGGCCGCGACCATCGCCGCCACGACGAGGATGGTGACGCGGGGGTGCCGAGCCGGTGCCAGGGCGTCCGTCCTCAGCCCCGCGGCCGCCCCTGCAGCCGGATGTAGCCGCCGAAGGCCGCCAGCGCGATCGATGCCAGCACGTACAGCACCATCGCGCGCGGCGAGACGCGGAAGGCCAGCAGCGACATCAGCGCCCCCAGCACGCCGACGATGAGCACGTGGCGCCAGGCATGGCTGCGTGCATGGCGCGCGGCGAGGTAGCCGCCGGTCACCGGCGGGAACGCGAAGCTCAGGATCGCGAGAAGCGCCGTCATGAGCGTCAGCGCATCGGCACTCAGCGTGCGGTTGACGAGCGCCAGCGCCGCAGCGAGCACGATGCCCGGCACCAGGTAGGCGACGACGAGCACGAAGAGGAGGACTTTCCAGTCGAGCGTCTTGCTCATCACGTGCCCAGCAGATGCAGCACCACCTCGCGCCGGTGCGGCCGTGTGCGGTGTTCCCAGAGGAAGATGCCCTGCCAGGTGCCGAGCACCGGGCGCCCGTCGGCCAGCGGAATCGAGAGCTGCACTGCGGTGAGCGCCGCGCGCACATGCGCCGGCATGTCGTCGGGCCCTTCGTCCCGGTGGCGGAAGAGCGGGTCGCCGTCGGGCACCAGGCGAGCGAAGAAGCGGTCGAGGTCGGCGCGCACGTCGGGGTCGGCGTTCTCCTGGATCACGAGGCTCGCGGAGGTGTGGCGCACGAAGACGGTCAGCAGCCCCTCGCGCAGGCCGCTGGCGGCCACCCACTCGGCCACCGGGTGGGTGATCTCGACGAGACCGCGGCCGCGGGTGGCGATGTGGAGCGTGGTGCGGGTCTGCTGCAGCATGGTGGCCTGCAAGATTACGCCAGACCGGGCATGCTGTCGGCCGGCCCTCGAACCCCACGACACTCCCGCATGGACTCTCTCTCCCAGATCGCCCTCGGTGCCTCTGTCGGCGTCGCGGTCATGTGCAGCTCGCGTGCTGCCGACGGCCGCCGCACCGCGGTGTGGAAAGCCGCGCTGTGGGGCGCGGTCTGCGGCACCCTGCCCGACCTCGACGTCTTCGTCGACCACGGCGACGCCATCCGCAACATGGTGATGCACCGCTCGGAGTCGCACGCGCTCTTCTGGCTCAGCCTGCTCTCCCTGCCGCTGGCGGCGCTCATCGCGCGGCTGCACGGCGAGTGGGCGTCCTTCCGTCGCTGGTGGCTGGCGGTGTGGCTCATGCTCGTGACCCACCCGCTGCTCGATGCGATGACGGTCTACGGCACGCGCCTGCTGCTGCCCTTCACCGACCAGCCGTACGCGGTGGGCAGCATCTTCATCATCGATCCGCTGTACACCGTGCCCCTGCTGGCGGGCGTGCTGTGGGCGCTGTTTTCGCGGGGCAGCGCCCTGGGGCTGAAGGCCAACGTGGCGGGCCTCGCGTTCGGCACCGCCTACCTCGCCTGGGGCGTGGCGGCACAGGCGCACGTGGAGCGCATCGCGCGTGCAGCGTTGCAGGCGCAGGGCGTGAAGGCCACGCAGGTGCTGGTGACGCCGACCCCCTTCAACACCCTGCTGTGGCGCGTGGTCGCGATCGAGGGCGACCGCTACCACGAGGGCTTCCGCTCGCTTCTCGATGGCCGCCAGCCGATGTCGTTCGACCCCTTCCCGCGCGGCCTGGCCCTGATGCCGGAGGTGCAGGCGATCGACGGTGTGCAGCGCGTCGTGGCCTTCAGCCGCGGCTACTACAAGCTGCACGTGGACGGGGCGCGCCTGGCCATCACCGATCTGCGCATGGGCCAGGAACCCACCTACACCTTCAGCTTTGCGGTGGCCGAGCGGCACAGCCAGGCGGTGCCGCTGCAGCCGCCGGTCCAACAGGGCAGCCGGCCCGACGTGGAGCGCGCGCTCTCGTGGCTGTGGCGGCGGGCGCTGGGCGAGCCGCTGCCACCACCACGCTGAATGCCAACCTCGCCACAGCGGCCATCGCGACAGGGCTCGCAGGCGATGGCCCCGGGGCGCTATGCTGGGGGCGTGGACATCACCGCCATCGCCTCCCACGCCCGTCTGGCCCCGCTGGCCATGACCTTCGGCGAACACCTGGCCGCCTCCGTGCGCGGCCTGCCCTGCGCGCCGCCGGGTCGTTGAGCGCCGCGCGGTTCCTGCCGGAGCCGCTCCCTCGACATCCACGCACAGGAGCACACCATGCCCGACCTTTTCGAAAACCCCATGGGACTGATGGGGTTCGAGTTCGTCGAATTCGCCTCGCCCACACCCAACACCCTGGAGCCGCTCTTCGAGCAGATGGGCTTCAGCCTCGTCGCCCGCCACCGCAGCAAGGACGTGCTGCTCTACCGCCAGGGCGACATCAACTTCATCGTCAACCGCGAGCCCAAGAGCCTGGCCGGCTACTTCGCGGCCGAACACGGGCCGAGCGCGTGTGCGATGGCCTTCCGCGTGAAGGACTCGCACAAGGCCTACTACCGCGCGATCGAGCTCGGTGCGCAACCGGTCGACGTGCCCACCGGCCCGATGGAGCTCAAGCTGCCCGCCATCAAGGGCATCGGCGGTGCGCCGCTGTACCTGATCGACCGTTATGAAGACGGCAAGAGCATCTACGACATCGATTTCGAGTTCCTGCCGGCTTTCGAGAATCCGGTCGATCGCCATCCGAAGGGCCACGGCTTCAAGATCATCGACCACCTCACGCACAACGTGTACCGCGGCCGCATGGCCTTCTGGGGCGGCTTCTACGAGAAGCTCTTCAACTTCCGCGAGATCCGCTACTTCGACATCAAGGGCGAGTACACCGGCCTCACCAGCCGCGCGATGACGGCGCCCGATGGCCTGATCCGCATCCCGCTCAACGAGGAGGCGGGCAAGGGCTCGGGGCAGATCGAAGAATTCCTGATGAAGTTCAACGGCGAAGGCATCCAGCACATCGCCTTGCTCACCGACGACCTGATCGCGAGCGTCGACGCGCTGCAGCTCGCCGGCGTGAAGCTGCAGACCGCACCGAACGACATCTACTACGAGATGCTCGCCGAGCGACTGCCCGGCCACGGCGAGCCGGTGAAGGAGCTGCAGACGCGCGGCATCCTGCTCGATGGCAGCACGGCCAATGGCGAGAAGCGCCTCCTGCTGCAGATCTTTTCGCAGAACCTGCTCGGGCCGGTGTTCTTCGAGTTCATCCAGCGCAAGGCCGACGAAGGCTTCGGCGAAGGCAACTTCAAGGCGCTCTTCGAGTCACTCGAACGCGACCAGATCCGGCGTGGGGCGTTGAAGGTGGAGGTGTGACCATGGAGCTCAAGACGGAACGCATTCACCACGTCGCCTACCGCTGCAAGGACGCGAAGGAGACCGTGCTCTGGTACCAGAAGATGCTCAACTTCGAGTTCCAGCTCGCCATCGCCGAGGACCGCGTGCCCTCGACCAAGGAGCCCGATCCGTACATGCACATCTTCCTGGACGCGGGCGGCGGCAATGTCCTCGCGTTCTTCGAGCTGCCGACCAAGGCCCCGATGGGGCGCGACCCCAACACGCCCGAGTGGGTGCAACACATCGCCTTCCGCGTCAAGGACCGCGAGACGCTGCTCGCCTACAAGGCGCACCTCGAAGCGCAGGGCGTGAGCGTGCTCGGTGTCACCGACCACGGCGCCTTCCACTCGATCTATTTCTTCGACCCCAACGGCCACCGCGTGGAGCTGGCCTGCCCCGACCCGGAGGAAGAGGCGACGATCAAGCGCCTCGACGCGGTGAAGTGGGACATGCTCGAAGAATGGAGCCGCACGAAGCGCGCGCCGAAGCACGCGGACTTCCTGCACTCGCGGGAGTTCAAAGGCTAGTGAGCTGCAGCCCGCTGAAGCGATCACTCTCGCGCCACTGCGCGAGCATCTTGAAGTAGGGGATCGGCCCCTGCCCGTAGGGCGAGTTCTGCACCCCGCGCGCCTCGGGCTTGCCTTCGTTGTTGTAGTAGCCCGGCGTGCACGAGGCGAGGAACGCCTGGTTGCGGCGCTGGCCGTCGATGATGGTCTGCACCCAGGCGTCTTCTTCGTGCACCGTCGGCTCCAGCGTGCGCACCCGGCGCGCGTGCGCCTGGCCGATGAGAAAGGTGGCGTGCCGTGCCTGCTCGCCCAGCGAGTGGGTGTAGTTCGCCGTCTGGCCCGATTGCGGCGGTCCGAAGATGAAGAGGTTCGGGAAGCCGTTCGTCATCATGCCGTGCAGCGTGCGCATGCCGTGGGCCCATTTCTGCGAGAGGGTTTCGCCGCTGCGGCCCACCAGGTCGTAGCCCGCGCGGCGGGTGTAGCCGGTGCCGACCTCGAAGCCGGTGGCGAAGACGATCGCGTCCACCTCGAAGTGCTGGCCGTTCGCGACGATGCCGGTCTCGGTGATGCGCTCCACGCCCGCACCCTGCGTGTCGACCAGCGTCACGTTGTCGCGGTTGAAGGCCTGCAGGTACTCGTCGTGGAAACACGGTCGCTTGCAGAACTGGCGGTACCAGGGCTTGAGCGATGCGGCGACCTTCGGGTCTTTCACGATCTCGTCCACACGCGCACGCACCGCGTTCATCTTCTGCATGTCGGCAAGTTCCATCGTCAACATGATCTTGTCCAACGACGAGAGCACCGAGCGGTCGGCCATGGCGAGCTGGCGGAAGTTGCGTGCGGCTTCGGTCCAGCCGTCACGCACCAGGTCTTTCTCGGCATAACCGCCGGCCACGAGCGTGGTGAAGTTCTGGATTCGCTCGTGTTGCCAGCCGGGTGGCTGCTCGTCGTACCACTCGGGCGGCACCGGCCGGTCGTTGCGGACGTCGATCGACGAAGGCGTGCGCTGGAAGACATGAAGATGCTTCGCGCCTTCGGCCAGGTGCGGCACGCATTGCACGGCGGTGGCGCCGGTGCCGATGATGGCGATGCGCTTGTCGCCGATCCTGTCCAGGCCGCCGAGCGGGCCGCCGCCGGTGTAGGCGTAGTCCCAGCGGCTGGTGTGGAAGGTGTGCCCCTGGTAGCCCTGGATGCCAGGAATGCCGGGCAGCTTGGGGCGGTTGAGCGGGCCGTTGCTCATGACGACGAAACGTGCGCGGATGCGGTCGTCGCGGTCGGTGCGCACCACCCACACCGCATCGGCTTCGACCCATTCGAGGCCGGTCACGCGCGTCTGGAAGAGCGCGTCGCGGTAGAGGCCGAAGTGGCGGGCGATGTGCTGTGCATGGGCCAGAATGTCGGCGCCCGTTGCAAAGCGCATCTTCGGCTTCACGCCCAGCTCTTCGAGCAGGGGCAGGTAGACGGAGGCCTCCATGTCGCAGGCCGCGCCGGGGTAGCGGTTCCAGTACCAGGTGCCGCCGAAATCGCCGCCGGCCTCGATGAAGCGGATGCGGTCCTCGCCCGCCATGCGCAGGTGCGCACCGGCCTGCAGGCCGCCGAAGCCGCCGCCGATGACGAGGATCTCGACCTGGTCGGCGAGCGGTGCGCGGGTGAAGCCGGGCGGCACGTACGGGTCGGCGGCGTAGTGCGCGTGCTCGCCCTTGATCTCGACGTACTGCTCGTTGCCGTCGCTGCGCAGGCGCTTGTCGCGCTCGATGCGGTAGCGCTCGCGCAAGGCCTTCAGCTCGGCCATCTGGTCGTCTGAAACGCCCGGCGCGGGGGTTGGAGCGGCAAGCGTGTCGGTGCCCATGTCTCAGCACTCCGATTTCGATGAAAGGTTTCAACTGTAAGGTATACGCCTTAGGAATTCCGTCGCCAGGGAGACGTCGCTCAGGTGACACGAGCGTTCGGGCTGGCGCTATTGAAGGCGGGCAGCCGAGTGCGTACGCTCGTCGATCTGCTGTGCCCACATCGAGAGAAGGATTCCCATGCCCACCACCGCACGCGCCGTCGTCGTCCGCGAAGTCAACGGCCCCATCACCGTCGAGACGCTGCAGGTGAAAGACCCGGGCCCGAACGAAGTGCTGGTGAAGATGGCCGCCTGCGGCGTGTGCCACAGCGACCTTTCGGCCGCCAACGGCACCATCCAGATGGCACTGCCGGTGGTGCTGGGGCACGAGGGCGCGGGCATCATCACCGCGGTGGGCGCCGCGGTCACCGAGTTCAAGGTGGGCGACCATGTGCTGAGCAGCTTCGTCAGCATGTGCGGCCGTTGCCGCTACTGCGCGACCGGCCGCCCGCAGCTGTGCGACCAGCCGGCGCGCAACGCGCTCGCCGCGCCCGGCGCCGAGCCGCGCTTCCGGTCGGACACCGGCGAAGGCTTCAACGTCTTCGCCGCCTGCGGCGTGATGGCCGAGTACGCCACGCTCGCGGTCGACAGCGTGGTCAAGAT
>DASWSY010000150.1:0-1925 GCA_036402415.1 Rhizobacter sp.
CGCCTTGTTGCCGTCCTTGTCGGCCAGGCAGCCGGCACCGTAGCGCACCG
Organism: Rhizobacter sp.; assembly: GCA_036402415.1. Lineage (GTDB taxonomy): Bacteria > Pseudomonadota > Gammaproteobacteria > Burkholderiales > Burkholderiaceae_C > Rhizobacter. The sequence continues at coordinate 51 of DASWSY010000150.1, forward strand.
GGATGAGCGGGTCGCTCACCGGGTTCCACACGCGGGTGTCGATGCCGTTGAGGATGCCGTGCAGGTCGCTTGCGCGTGCGCGCAGCATGCCGTCCATGCCGAAGCCGAGCTTCTCCTGCTGGATCTCGCGCGCATAGGTCGGGCTCACGGTCGTGATGACGTCGGCGTGGCGCAGCGCGGCCTTCATCATGGAGATCTGGTCCCAGTGCAGGAGGCCCTCGCCTTCGACCTGCATCCACGCGTCGGGCAGGTCGAGCGCACGTTGCTTCGCAGGCGGGAAGTTGCCCTGGAACGCGAGGTTGTGGATGGTGAACACGCTGCGGGCATGCGGCGCCGGCAGCCGGCTCAGGTAGGCGGCGGCGAGCCCGGTGGGCCAGTCGTTGGCGTGCAGCACGTCGGCCCGCCAGTCGCGCCAGGGTGACGCGCCCGAGGCGAGGCGCGCCGCCACCCTGCTCAGGAAGCCGAAGCGCTCGGCGTTGCTCGCGTGGTCGGCGCCGCGTTCGTCGCCGTAGGGGCCGCCAGGCAGGTCGTAGAGCGTGGGACAGTCGAGCAGCCACAGCTCGAACCCTTCGGCGGGCGCCCACACGAGGTCTGCGGCCGGCCACACGCCCTCGGCCGGCAGGGCCGTGCGCTGCGAGCCTTCACGTGCCAGGCCGGCGATGGCGCGATACGCGGGCATCAGCACCCGCACGTCGTGGCCGAGTTCCTTCAGCGCCGCCGGCAGCGCCGAACTCACGTCGCCCAGCCCGCCGGTCTTCACCCAGGGCGCGCACTCGGGCGTGACGAACAGGATCTTCAGTGCGGCGGGCGGGCTCTTGTGTTTTCGCGGCGCCGGGCTCATGCGCTGGGCGCAGGGAAATGGCCACGCGGCACCACCACGATGCCCTTTTCGCTGACGTGGAAGCGCTGGCGGTCGCGCTCCAGGTCGTAGCCGATGCTCTCGCCGGGCGGGATGAAGTTGTCGAGGTCGACGATCGCGTTGCGCAGCTTGGCGCCGCGCCCGATCACGTTGCGGTCCATCACGATGCAGTGGTCGAGCACCGCGTCGGGTTGCACCGTCACCGCGCGGCGCAGCATGGCGTGGTCGAGTTGCGCGTCGTTGACCACGCAGCCCGAGCCGAGCACCGAGCGGCGGATCACGCCGCATTCGACCTTGGCCGATTCCGATTGGTCGGCACTCGCGAAGATCGGCCACTCGGGGTTGGTCATCTTGAAGCGCGGGGTGGCGCCGAGGGTGTCGAGGTGGGCGGCGAAGTAGGCATCGATCGTGCCCACGTCGCGCCAGTAGGCGTGCTCCTCGTAGTCGGCCACGCCGGGCACCACGTTGGTGGTGAAGTCGTAGGCCATGAGCTTGTGGGTCTTCACCATGCGCGGCAGGATGTGCTTGCCGAAGTCGCTCTCGCCGCTGTCCATGCTGGCCTTCAGTTCCTGCATCAGCACGTCGGCCGAGAAGATGTAGTTGCCCATCGAGGCCAGCGCGTGCGTGCTGCTGCCCGGCATCGGCCGGCAGGTCTTGGGCTTTTCCTGGAAGTCGGTGATGCGCAGGTGGTCGTCGGTCTCGACGATGCCGAAATGGATGCTCTGCTCGCGCGGCACCGGCAGCGTGGCCACGGTCACGTCGGCCCCGTGCGACTTGTGGTGGTCGATCATCTGCCGCACGTCCATGCGGTAGATGTGGTCGGCGCCGAACACGGCCACGATGTCGGGCCGGAAGGTCTCCATGAGGTGCAGGTTCTGGCGCACCGAGTCGGCCGTGCCCTGGAACCACTCGGGGCCGTTGCGCATCTGCGGTGGCACCACGGTGATGAAGTGGTCGGGCAGGAAGCGCGCGAGCTGCCAGCTCTGCCGCACGTGCTCGATCAGCGCCTGCGACTT
>DASWSY010000151.1:0-6777 GCA_036402415.1 Rhizobacter sp.
TCGCGCCCTTGTTTCGGGAGATGGATGCGGCCGTGGCCGAGGCCAGCGAGGCGACCGGACGGGTCACGGGTTCATTGCGCATCAACACGCTGGGCATCGCCGCGAGAAACATCATTGCGCCCAGGCTGGCCCGCTTTCATCAGGCCTACCCCGACGTGCTGCTCGACATCGTGGTCGACGACGCGCTGGCCGACATCGTGGTCGGCCGCTTCGACGCCGGCATCCGCGTCGGCGGGCGTGTCGACAAGGACATGATCGCCGTGCGCCTCACGCCCGACCTGGACATGGTGGCCGTGGCGTCGCCCGAGTACCTCGCGCGCCGAGGCACGCCGAAGACACCCGCCGAGTTGCACCGCCACGCCTGCATCAACTGGCGGCTCCAGCTGGATGGGAGGCTCTATCGCTGGGAGTTCGAGAAACGAGGGAAGCGCCTCGACGTGGCGGTCGAGGGACCGGTGGTCACCAACCACGCCGACATCGGCATCGCGGCCGCGCTGAACGGGCTCGGCATCGCCTATCACTTCGAGCGGGACGGCGTGGCCGAGCACCTGGCCACGGGGCGGCTGGTGCAGGTGCTGGCGGATTGGTCGATCTCGCGGCCGGGGCTCTTTCTCTACTACCCGAACCGGGAGCATCGGCCGGCCCTGCTGGGGGCGTTCATCGATTGCCTGCTCGACATGGACAGCATGGAAGGTCCGCGTGAAGTCTGAACAGAAACTCACAGGGGGCAACTCCTCCACCGTCCACCGTGTGGGCGACGCGGTCCACCGCGAAGCCGGGCACTGGACGCCGCAGGTCCACCAGCTCCTCGCCCTGCTGCAGGCCAAGGGCGTGGCCGGGGTGCCGAAACCCCTGGGCATGGACGAGCAGGGCCGCGAGGTGCTGAGCTATCTGCACGGTGAGGTGGGCGCGACGCCGTTGTCATTCACGCAGCGACACGAGGAAGCCTTGCGCCAGGCGGCCAGGCTCCTGCGCGCCATCCACGATGCGACCGCAGAGGCTGCCGGGCGATGGACCACCGGCTGGCGTGTGCCCGCGCGCCAGCCGGCGGAAGTGATCTGCCACGGCGACTTCGCGCCCTACAACTGCGTGTTCGTCGATGGCGTGGTGGTCGGGGTCTTCGACTTCGACTTTGCGCACCCCGGGCCGAGGCTCTGGGATCTGGCCTATGCCGTGTACCGCTTTGCGCCCCTCGCCGACCCCGAACACGCCGAGGGTTTCGGCACCCCGGCCGAGCAGGCCCGGCGCGCGCGCATCTTCTGTGACGCGTATGGACTGACGGATGGAAACCGTCTCATGGACGTGGTCACGCAGCGCATCCAGGCCATGGCCGACCACCTCCTGGAAGGATTGGCGCTCGGGGATGCCCGCCGCATCGCCTCGGTGGAGGCGGGGCATCTTCAGGTCTATCAGCGCGACGTGGTCTACGTTGAGCGGCATCGCGCGACATTCGAATCTGTGTTGCGATAGCGCATGCCTGGCGGGAGCTCGACATGAAGTACCACACCCACACCCCCGCGCCGCCGCTCTGCGACCTGGTCGATCACCTCTGGTGCCTCGAAGACGCCCCGGCCCATGCCCGCGAGCGCATCGTGCCCGCAGGCACCTTCGAGCTGGTGATCAACTTGCGGGAAGACCGGATCCGTGTCTACGCGGCCGACGGGCAGCCCGAGCACCATGCGGGCGTGCTCGTGTCGGGCGCGTTCACGCGCAGCTTCGTGGTCGACGCGCGCGAGCACGCGTGCATGGTGGGCGTGCATTTCAAGCCAGGCGGTGCGCGGGCCTTTCTCGGCCCGCGGGCCGACGCGCTCGCCAATCGGCACATCGACCTGGGCTCCCTCTGGTCGCCGGTGGCCGCCGATCGGCTGCGCGACGCGCTGGCGAGCACGCCCGGCGTGGCCCGGCGCTTCGCCCTCCTGGAGCGCACGCTGCGCCAGCAGTTCATCCCCTCGCTCGCGCGTCGCCCGTTTGCGCACGCGCTGCTGTCGCGGCCGGGAGCCTCGGTCGCGGCACTGGCGCAGGGTGTGGGCCGCAGCCATCGCCACTTCATCGACCGCTTCAGTGCCGAGGTGGGCATGACGCCCAAGCTGTTCCAGCGCATCCAGCGGTTCCAGCGGGCCTTCACGCTGGCCGCCAACCCGCAGGCGCCGGGCTGGGCACCACTCGCGCTCGACTGTGGCTATGCCGACCAGTCGCACCTCATCCGCGATTTCGCGGAGTTCGCTGGCATGACGCCGAGCGACTACGAGCGAAGCCGCAGCGCTGCGGTGAAGAGCGACCACATCGCACTGGCCTGAGAAGGCCGAGGGGCGAGGCAGGTCAAATTCTTCCAAGACGCCGGGCGGTGCCGGTTCCAGACTGATCACCTTCGCTCGTCCATGAAGGAGACCGACATGACCGCATCTGCACCGTCGCGCGCCGCCGTGCGCTACCAGACCCGGGCGATGGAGCCTTCCATCGCCTTCTACACCGAGCAGCTCGGGTTCACGCTCGACAAGCGCCACGGCCCGTTCACGCAACTCTCACGCGGCAGCCTGGTGCTGATCCTCAGCGGCGAGGGCACGTCGGGCGCACGCGACATGCCAGACGGCACGAAGCAGACGCCGGGTGGCTGGAACCGCATCGTGCTCTGGGTCGACGACCTGAAGGTCGCCATCGAGCGGCTAGAGGCGGCAGGCGTGCGCTTTCGCAACGAGATCGAGGCCGGCCCCGGCGGCTCGCAGATCCTGCTGGTCGATCCCGATGGCAATCTGGTGGAGCTTCACCAGGCGGAGTAGGGTCACGCCTCTCGCGCCCCTCACGCGTCGTAGCTGTACCCCACCCCATACACCGAGCGGATGCGCTCGGTGCCCGCGCCGGCCTGCTCCAGCTTGCGGCGCAGGTTCTTCACGTGGCTGTCCACGGCACGCTCGGTGGCGGCCGGGGCCACGCCGTGCAGCAGCTCCAGCAACTGCGCGCGGGTGTACACGCGCCCGGGCTGTGCCGAGAGCGTGCGCAACAGCCTGAACTCGATGGGCGTGAGTTCGAGCGCGCGGCCCTGCCACGCGGCGCGCCACGCGGCCTCGTCGACCTGCAAGGGGGAGGGCGCGGCGGCCGCGCGCGAGGCTCGGCTGCGGCGCAGCACCGCCTTCACGCGCGCCATCACCTCGCGCGGGCTGAACGGCGTCTTGGCGATGTAGTCGTCGGCGCCGAGCTCCAGGCCGGCCAGGCGGTCGGCCTCGTCGGCACGCGCCGTGAGCACGACGATGGGCACCGCGGCGAGCGCGCGCAGCTCGCGACACAGGCTCAGGCCGTCCAGGCCCGGCAGCATCAGGTCGAGCAGCACGAGGTCGTGGCGGCGCTGCGTCCAGGCGATGAGCGCCTCGCGGCCGTCGCCCACGCACTCGGGTGCGTGGCCCGCGGCACGCAGGTAATCGGCCAGCAGCGCGGCGAGCTTGGGTTCGTCTTCGACGACGAGCACGCGCGCGGGGCCCGGCTCGAGCGGCATCGGGGCTTCAGCCAAGGGCGGGGAACTCCAGTCGCAACCACAGGCCGCCCAGCGGCGACGAGCGGGCTTCGATGCGGCCCTCGTGCGCCTGCACGATGCGCTCGCAGATCGACAGGCCGAGGCCCGCGCCGCCGTGGCGCCGGCTGCGCGAGGGCTCGGCGCGGAAGAAGCGCTCGAAGAGCCGCGGCAGGTGCTCGACCTTCACGCCCGGGGCGCTGTCGTGCAGGTCGATGTGCAGGCGCCGCCCTTCGATGCGGGCGTGCACGTTGAGGGCGCCGCCCGGGTCGGTGTAGCGGCAGGTGTTCTCGAAGAGGTTGGCGAAGAGCTGGCGCAGCCGCCGTGCGTCGCCGAAGGCGGGCAGGGGGCCGGGCGGCAGCTCCATCTGCAAGGCGAGCCCGCTGCTGCGCAGGCGTTCGCCGAACGCGGTGGCGGTGTCGTCGAGGATCTCGCGCAGGTCCAGCTCGGCCTTGCGGTACGAGAGCGCGCCCAGGTCGGCGAGCGACAGCTCGTGCAGGTCGTCGACCAGCTTGTGCAGCGTGGCCGTCTCGGCCTTGAGCGACTGCAGCGCCGCGGCGTCGAGCGGGCGCACGCCGTCCTGCAGGGCCTCCAGCTCGCCGTTGAGCACGCCGAGCGGCGTGCGCAGCTCGTGCGACACGTCGGCCATGAACTCGCGCCGCATGGCTTCGTTGCGTTGCAGGGTCAGCGCGAGCTGGTTGAAGTCGCGCCCGAGGCGGCCGATCTCGTCGTCGGTGGCACGCTCGGGCACGCGGGTGTCGTACTGCCCGGCGGCGAGCCGGTGCGTGGCATCGGCCACCTCGCGCACGGGCTGGAGCAGTCGGCGCGAAGCCCAGAAAGCCACGGCCGCGGCCAGCAGCACGGCCGCGCCGCCCACCAGCCAGCCGATGCGCGCCTGCGCGTCGGCAAAGCGTTTCTCGGCGCCGGAGCTGACCGATTCGAACGGCGTCAGCACCAGCCAGCCCACCGTGACACCCTCGACGACGATGCCGCGCTCGATGGCGTCTTCCGACGGACTGTCGAAGCCCACGATGCGCCGGCGCTCGGCATCGAGCAGCGTGAAGCGGCGCGACGCGCCGGTCAGCTCGGCCGGCGTGGGCGTGGCCTTCGGGCGTTCGGCGATGGGCACCTGGTCGTCTTGCGGCACGGGTCGCAGCAGTCTGTACCAGAGGTCGGGTTGCTGGCGCAGGAAGTCCCAGCCCTGGTGCTCGCGGTAGCCCGCCGTCACGCTTGGCACGGCCAGCTCGAGCCGCGTGACGGCCTGCTCGTTGAGGTAGCCGAGGAAATCGCGGTTGAGGCTCATGTGCGCCCCCACGCCCATGGCCACGGCCACCACCACGGCCGAGCCGAGCACGGCGGCGAAGAGGCGGGCGGCGAGGTGGAGCTTCATGGCGCTCGTGTGGATGAATGGGGCGAAGGTGAGGGGACCCGTGGGTGTACACGATCACCCGATGCACCTGCAACTGCGGGTTCTTCAAGATCTCTCCACATTGTGCGGGCACGATGCAGGCGTGATGCAAACGCCGCCGCTTCCCCGATCCCTGCGCACGTCGACCTTCCTCCTGCTGGCCGTGGCCTGGCTGAGTGCCTGCCAGGACAAGCCGGAAGCGCCCGCGCGTGCCGCGCCCGCCGAGGTCGGCGTGATCACGGTGAGCGCACAAGACGTGCCGCTGCAGCTCGACCTGCCCGGTCGCGTGAGCGCCAGCCAGGTGGCCGAGATCCGGCCGCAGGTGGGCGGCCTGGTGCTGAAGCGTCTCTTCACCGAAGGCTCGGTGGTGAAGGCAGGCCAGCCCCTCTACCAGCTCGATCCGTCGAGCTTCGAGGCCGAGCGCGCAAGCGCCGCTGCAGCCTTGCAGAAGGCTGAGGCCGCGCTCGCTGCAGCGCGCGTCAGGGCGGCGCGCGATGCCGAGCTGCTGCGGGCAGACGCGCTCAGCCGCCAGGCGGCCGATGACAGTGCCGCCGCCGCGCGCCAGGCCGAGGCCGACGTGGCCGTGGCGCGTGCGGCGCTCGACGCCGCGCGGGTGCAGCTCCAGCGCACGCGCATCGTGGCGCCGATTGGCGGGCGCATCGAGCTGTCCACCGTCACCGCGGGAGCGCTCGTCACGGCCAACCAGGAGCAGGCGCTGACGACCATCCAGCAGCTCGACCCCGTGCACGTCGACATCGTGCAGAGCAGCACCGAGCTGCTCGCGCTGCGCCGCCAGCTCGATGGCACCAGCGCCAGCCGCCAGGTCACGCTGGTGCTGGAAGATGGCTCGGTGCATGCGCAGCCGGCCACGCTGCAATTCAGCGGCGTCACGGTCGACCGGGGCACCGGCACGGTGACGCTGCGCGCGGTGGCACCGAACCCGCGCGCGGCGCTCATGCCCGGCATGGCGGTGCAGGCGCGCCTGGTGGCCGGCATCGACCGCGGCGTGATCCTCGTGCCGCAGCAGGGCGTCACGCGGACCGCCACCGGCGACGCCACGGCGCTGGTGGTGGGCGCGGGCAACAAGGTCGAGCGCCGCCGCCTGCAGCTCGCTCGCGCCGTGGGCAACCAGTGGCTGGTGGCCAGCGGGCTTGCGGTGGGCGACCGGCTCATCGTCGAGGGCCTGCAGCGCGCGCGGCCCGAGCAGGTGGTGACGCCGGTCGCGTCGAGCGCCTCGGCCACGGCCACCGCGCCTGCCGCCGCATCGGCACCTGCTGGCCGGGCCGCCAGCGGCCCCGCCACCGCCCCCGTTCCCGCCAGCGCGCCGCGCTGACCCCGCACGGAGCCACGGCGCCATGGCCTCCTTCTTCATCGACCGGCCCATCTTCGCGTGGGTGCTGGCCATCGTGATCATGCTCGCGGGCCTGGCGGCCACGCTCTTCCTGCCGCTCGAGCGCTACCCCGACATCGCCCCCACGCGCATCACCATCAGCGCCAGCTACCCCGGCGCCTCGGCCCAGACCATCGAGGATTCGGTGACGCAGATCATCGAGCAGAACCTCAAGGGCATCGACGGCCTGATGTCGATCGAATCGACCAGCGATGCCTCGGGCGAGGCCCGCATCCAGCTCAGCTTCGTGGCCGGCACCGACCCCGACACCGCGCAGATGCAGGTCCAGAACAAGGCGCAGCAGGCGGTGTCGCGGCTGCCGCAGGCGGTGCAGAGCCAGGGCCTGCGCGTGACCAAGGCCGGCGCCGACCTGATGATGGTGGTCACGCTCAACAGCAACGACCCGGGCGTCACCTCGGCCGACATGGGCGACTACCTGTCGAGCACGCTGGTCGACATCATCAGCCGCATCGAGGG
>DASWSY010000152.1:0-3228 GCA_036402415.1 Rhizobacter sp.
CGTGAAGCCCATCGACGACAGCGGCTTGGGAAAGCCCAGCTCCTTGTCGCCCCAGGCGTTGCCGTCGCCGTCGTTGGGGAACAGGCCGCCGACCTTCCTGTTGGTGGCCACGGTCTTCCAGCCGCTGGTGAAGTTGGCGATGACGTCCTCCAGCCCCCAGAACAGGTGGTAGGTCCAGTCGAAGCCCTTCGCGGGATCGCCCTTGCGGCCGAAGAACCAGGGCTGCCACGGCACCACGCTGGAGATGCACGGCACTTCGTTGAGTTCGCAGGCGTCGCTCACCGGGTTGGCGGTCTCGGGCGTGCCGGCGGTGAGCACGAGCGCGACCTTGTCCTTCAGGATCAGGTCGTTGGCGACCTCGCCCGCGCGGTTGGGGTTCGACTGGCTGTCCTTGAGCACGATCTGCACGGCGTATTTCCTGCCGCCGACGGCAAGGCCGTCCTTGAAGGCGGCCTTCATCTGCTCGATCACCCACTTGTCGGCCTCGCCGAAGGGCGCGAGCGGCCCGGTCTGGGGCGACACGTAGCCGATCTTGAGCGTGTCGGCGGCGAACACCCGTGGCGTGGCGCCCGTGGCGGCAAGTGCGGCGGCGGCCTGCGTGAACTGTCTGCGGTTGAATGTCATGGCTGTCTCCTTCGTTGTTCGTCTGTGTCTGTGCCTGCCCGTGCGTGCGCCGCGTCTATCCCGGCGGCTCGCCGTCGAAGGCGCGCTGCAGCAGTGCGCGGATCTCGCCGCGTTCGGCCGGGCCGAAGGGCCGCGGGTTCCAGTACGGGTTGGCGACGGCGATGTCGGCCGCGCGGTCGAGGTCGGCGGCGCGCATGCCGATGTCCTTGAGCGCCACCGGCGCGCCGTTGCCCTGCGCCAGCGCGTAGACCGCCGCCGGCGCCGACACACCGCCGAGTGCGCGCGCGATGCGCGCCATGGCGCGCGGCGCGGCCTGCGCGTTGAATGCGAGCGCGTGCGGCAGCACCACCGTGTGCACTTCGGCATGCGGCAGGTTGAAGCTGCCGCCCAGCGTGTGGCACAGCTTGTGGTGCAGGGCCATGCCCACCGCGCCGAGCACGCTGCCGCAGAGCCAGGCGCCGTAGAGCGCGTCCGAGCGCGCGGCCAGGTCGTCGGGCTGCACGCGGATCGCCGGCAGCGCGCGCGCCAGCGCGGCGATGCCCTCCTCGGCCATCAGGTCCATCACCGGATTGCCGTCCTGCGCGTAGAGGCCTTCGGCCGCGTGCGCGATGGCGTTGATGCCGCTGGTCACGCTCAGGCCCACGGGCAGCGTGCGCGACAGCTCGGGGTCGTAGATCACGGTGCGCGGCAGCACCCGCGGGTCCTTGCCGGTCTTCTTCAGGCCGTTCTCGGTGAGGCCGTAGATCGGCGTCATCTCGCTGCCCGCGTAGGTGGTGGGAATCGCGACGATCGGCAGCCCGGACTCCAGCGCGATGGCCTTGCCCAGCCCGGTGGTGGAGCCGCCGCCGAGCGCCACGGCGCAGTCGGCGCCGAGCCGGCGCGCCAGCTCGCGCGCCTCGCGCGCGGTCTCGACGGGCACATGCATCACGGCACGGTCGAACAGGCCGGCCGCCTGCGTGCCGAGCGAGGCCGCCACGCGCTCGGCCTGCGGCCGCTGCTCGGGCGTGCAGAGCACCAGCGCCCTCTTCGCGCCCAGTGCATCGATCTCGCGCGCCAGGTGGCGCAGCGAACCGGCGCCGAACACCACGCGCTGCGGATGGGTGGTGTGGATGAAGTCGTGCATGGCGCGCTCCTGCCGTCCGTCTATTCCAGGCTCAGGCGGCGCTCGCGCACCAGGCGGGCCCACTTGTCCTGCTCGGTGCGCAGCACGGCGGCGAACTGCTCGGGCGTGTTGGCGATGCCCGTCAGGCCCTGTTCGCGCAGCCGCTGCTGGAAGGCCGGCTCGGTCACCGCCTTGCGCACCTCGGCCTGCAGCCGGTCGACCACGGCGCGCGGCGTGCCGGCCGGGGCGAGCAGGCCGACCCAGGAGTTCACCTCGAAGCCCGGATAGCCGCTCTCGGCCACGGTCGGCACCTCGGCATAGGCGGGCGCGCGCTGGGCGCCGGTCTGCGCCAGGGCGCGCAGCCGGCCGGCGTTGACGTGCGGCTGGGCCAGCACGGCCGAAAGGAACATCATCTCGACCTGTCCGCCCAGCAGGTCCTGCTGTGCCGGGCCGCCGCCGCGGTAGGGAATGTGCGTGACGAAAGTACCGGTGGTGGCCTTGAAGAGCTCGGCCGTCAGGTGGTTGCTCGAACCCGGCCCCACGCTCGCGTAGTTGTACTTGCCTGGGTTGGCCTTGAGCAGTGCGACGAAGCTCTTGAAGTCCTGCGCCTGCACCTGCGGATGCACCACCAGCACCAGCGGATTGCTGGCGATCTGCGTCACCGGCTGCAGGTCCTTCGCGATATCGAAACTGAGCTTGGGATAGACCAGCGGATAGGTGGCGTAGCTGTCGAACACCATCAGCAGGGTGTGGCCGTCGGGCGCTGCCCGCGCCACTTCGGCCGAAGCCACGGTGCCGCCGGCCCCGCCCCGGTTGTCCACGATCACCGGCTGGCCGAGCGCGGTCTGCAGCGGTGCTTGCAGTTGGCGCGCCACGGTATCGACGATGCCGCCCGGCGGAAAGGCCACGACCAGGCGCACCGGCTTGGTGGGCCAGGCCTGCGCCTGCGCGTGGCCGGCGAAGGTGGCCGCCAGTGCGAAGGCGGCCAAGCATGTGATGGCGAAGCGCTTGTTCATGTGTCTTGTCTCTTGGCGTTCTTTTTTCAACGTGCGAAGTGCGGGGGAATCTGCGCGTCCACGTTCACCCACACGCTCTTGACCTGCGTGTACTCGCGCATGGCGTCAAAGCCCATCTCTCGCCCGTAGCCGCTCTGCCCCACGCCGCCGAAGGGCGAACCGGGGTTCACCCGCTTGTAGCTGTTGATCCAGACCATGCCCGCGTGCAGGTCGCGCGCAAAGCGGTGTGCGCGCTGCAGGTTGGATGTCCACAAGCCGCTGCCCAGGCCGTAGTCGGTGCCGTTGGCAATGGCCAGCGCTTCCTCGTCGGTCTTGAAGGTGAGCACGGTGACGAAGGGGCCAAACACTTCCTCCTGCGCCACGCGGTCGGTGTACGAGCGCGCTCGCACCACGGTGGGCTCTACGTAGCAGCCGCGCGCCAGCTCGCCCGCCGGCGACTTGCCGCCGGCCCCGCCCCGGTTGTCCACGATCACCGGCTGGCCGAGC
>DASWSY010000153.1:0-6072 GCA_036402415.1 Rhizobacter sp.
ACGCCACCAGCATGGTGCCCGCGAAGGCGAGGGCGTAGGGCGAGAACATCGCGACGATGGGGCCCTTGTAGATGCCGAGGTGCAGCGCGTTCGCGCCCATGCCCAGCACGACCACCGCGTAGCCCAGCGAGAACAGGGTCACCACCCAGTCGTAGACCAGCGGGTGCCACAGGGCGCGCGCCGGGGCCTGCAAGGCCGCCGGGAGGTTGTAGCCGAGCCGCTCAAGTCGGCAACTGATGTTGTCCATCCCCTTCCCCCTTAGCCACGTGAATTTCCTTCCGTTCGATGGAAACCTCGCGTGGCGCGTCGAATCCCAAGCGCACGATCTTGCCCACCACGGAAAGCACCTTGATCTCGACGAGACCGTCAAGGACCACTACCGATTCGCCTTCGTGGCGGGCAAGAACGTACATGGTTCAAACCCCCGATTACAGCTGCTGCTTGGGGGTGCCGTCGCCGTCACCGCCGCCACCGGCGCCGCCGGTCGGGGTGCGCGCGCCGCGCTTGCGGATGTAGCTGCGGATGCCCCACGCCAGCACGGCGAGGATCAGCAGGCCAAAAAACACGTCAGAACCGCTCATGGTGACCTCCTTGGGTCGGTTAGATGTTGCCGTCTTCCGATTGCAGGTGGGCGGAGACCTGATTGGTCGCCGCCTGTGCTCCGGTCACGTCCGTCACCACGCAGTACGCGGTCACGTTGGCGCCACCGCTAAAGCGGTTGCCGAATTTACTCACGGTCAACGTCTGGCCGTTGGTCGCGCCGATGGACGGCGAGCCCGACTGCGACACGATGTACCACTGGTAGCTAAAGGGCTGCCAGCCGCCTTGCGGGTACGCGGTGAACGTGGCGACGGCCGTGCAGCCCGAGGACGGTGGGAAGTAGAAGCACTGCTGGTTGCCGCCACCGCCGGCCGAGGCCGACTGCAGGTTGCCGCCGATGCGCTGCCACGCGCCGCCCGCCACGACCCACACGCCCGCGCAGCGCCGCCACGCGCCGGCCGCGAACGCCCACACGCTCTTGCAGGTCTTCCAGCCGCTGGCGTACGCGTGGACGGGCATGGCTTACACCTGAAACCAGAGCGCGCCCTCGAAGCCGCCGGAGGGGCCCGAGAAGCTGACGGTGACGCCGTTGATCTGGGTGATCGCGTAGTCGCCCCACGCGGCCGCGATGTTGCCGGTGCGGCCGAACACGTTGGTCACGCTGTTGACCTGCGCGCCCCACTGGATGTTGTCCACCTTGCTGGCGTAGCCGGCGCTCATGTAGCCATTCTGGCCGGCCGTCGCGGCCTGCTGGTTGATCTGCGGATTCTGGCCGCCGCTGGAGGTCAGGCCGGCGCCGCCGTTGGCCGACACGCTCAGCACCGGCGAACCGGTCGAGGCCGAGGTGATGCGGCCCTGCGCATCGACGGTGATGTTCGCGTAGTTGTAGCTGCCCGGCGCCACGGCGGTGTTGGCGAGCGCGATGGTGCCGCTGCCGGTGATGGTGCCGCCGGTGAGGCCGGTGCCGGCGGCCACGCTGGTGACCGTGCCGGCCGGACTGGCGCTGATCTGCGCGAGCACCCACTGGCGGTTGGCGATGTCGAGCGCGGCGCTCGGGTCCTGCACCTGCGCACGGCCGGAGGCGTCGCGGATCACGAGGCGCGCGGCCGTCGCCGCCACGGTGGCGCCGTGCGGTGCAGCCGTCTCCGCCGCGTGGGCGTTGAGGCTGTTGCGCAGCTGCACGATCTTGCCGTGCAGGTGCGTGCTGAAAGGGCCGAGCATGCTCATTCGGTCAGCTCCACGTGGTGCCGGTCATGTTGCCGTTGCTGTCGTAGGTGTTAGTCGCGGTGGCGATGGCGTCGTACGCGCCGCCGCTGTTGCCGCTGTAGGCGTAAGCGATCACGGTCGGGTTGCCCACCGTGCCGCCCGTGCTGCCCCACGTGATCGTCAGGCGCAGGCGCTCCACGCCGTTGGCGTAGGTGATCACGTCCGGCTGCTCGGCGGTGCCGCCGCTGGTGGTGAAGGTCCAGTTCGGCATCACGCCCATCTGGATCGCGTCGCGCAGGGCCATCGCGTTGGTGCGCGTGGCGTCCACGACCTGACCGCCGGTGTCGGTGATGACCGGCTTGTCCTTCGCGAACTGGGTGTAGGCCATGCGTTATCTCCCGTGGTCTGCGGCCGCGAGGTCCATGTAGACCTGCACCGGTAGGGTGTCCACGACCTCGATGGGCACGCGGCGAGACACGCTCACCCGTACGAACATCCGCCACCCCGGGCGCCGCACGTAGCCGCTGCGGTGCACGGTTTGCTGGTCGAACGCGTACAGGGTATTGGCTTCAAACTCGGCCGTGGGCTGGCCGCGCATAGCCGCCGCCAGCTCCGGGTAGGGATCGGCACCGGGAATTGCAATTGATTGCACCGCGTACTCGGTCGGCGCCACCGTGCCCCACTCGGGGTCGGCGTGGAAATTGACCACGAAGTGCTTGACCTTCGGGTCCCAGCTGTCGAAGTCCGGGCGCGCGCCGACGTGCTCGAAGCCGTCCCAGTGCCAGCCGGGCTTGGCGAGGGTCATCGGGGCGCCGCCGTGCCCGCGCGCCAGCTTGCTGGTGACGGTGGCGGTGTAGCCCTTGGGCACGTCCAGCCAGCGCTCCACGGCGGCGAGGATGCGGCGCTGCGCGGGCGAGCCGTGCGCCTTGGCGAAGGCCAGCGAGCAGCCGGCGAAGTTCGGGCTGCTGGTGATCGGCAGTGGCTCGATCACGCCCAGCGGGGTCACGTTGGGGGCGAAGGTGATCATGCGTCGGTCTCGTACTTCAAGCTCACGGTGACATCGGCGGTGAGGCCGTTGTTGGCCGTGAAGCGCCACACCGACACCTGCTCGTTGTTCTTGTTGACGGTGGCGCTGAACGTCGGCGTGAGCGACGTGCTGCTGTTGATGGTGGTGCCGGCCGCGCCGCTGATCTTGGCCCACGAGCCGCTGGTGACGCCCGCGCCGCTGGCGGTGACGCCCACCGACAGCACCTTGCTGCTCGGCGCCGGCTCGGCTTGGAAGTTGTACGCGTTGGCCGGGCTGGGGCTGATCGACAGGGACGCCTTCGTCGTGCCGTAGAAGTTGCTGAAGTAGATGAGCCCGCTGGTCGGGATCGAGTTGTTCTGCGAGATGTTGGGCACATAAGGCCCGCCACGGTAGTGGTTGCTGATGTACCACGGCGTCACGCCCGGCGAGAATTCCCCGCCGATCTGGCTGGCCCAAATGATGCCACTGGCCTGCAGCGTCACGGCTTACTCCGCCGGCGGCTCTTGGAACAGCGGGTCGTCCTCGATGGGCGCCGGCGGCTCGGGGTACACGATCACCGGCGCCTGCGGCAGCTCGTTGTTGATGGCCGGCAGCTGCGCGGCGCGCTCGCCGTACACGTCGTTGAAGGCGGTCTTGACTAGCAGGCCCATCAGGCCCGGCGCCACCGCGATCTCGATGAAACCGCCTTGGCCGTCCGGCGCCAGCACGGTGTAGCTGCGCACCTTGGCGAGGTCCTCCAGCGGCACCACCAGCGGACGCATGGCCCAGTGCTTGTGCGGCCGGCGCTGGCCGGTGTACACGCCGTTGTGGTACTCCTCCAGCTCCACCCAAAAGCAAACCGTGCCCGAGTCGGTGCGCGGGTCCCAGTTGATCTCGATGCGCGGGGCGACGGCCTCGTAGGTGAAGTCCCCCGAGACGTTCTCGAAGCGCGGGTTGTCGATTTGGCTTTCGCCGGCGTTCTCGGTCATGCCGCTGCCTCCAGTTTTTCGACGCGACGCAGCAGGTCTGCCACGTCGTACTTGAGCTGCTTGGTGTCGCCGCGCACGCGCTGCAGGCCGGCGATGGTGAAGGGCACCGCCTTCTCCCAGCGCAGGGTCTTGATGCCCTCGTGCTCACCGCCGTCGAGGATCAGCGAGTCGCGGGTGTGCACCATCGACTTGAACACCGTCTCGACTTCCTGCGCGTACGCGCCGACCTCGTGCGTGGCGTTCGGCACGAAGCCCGGGTTGAGGCGCTCGATGGCCTCCATGTCCCAGTCGAACTCGCGGATCACGATGCCGTCGAAGAAACGGTCCAGCACGCTCTCGCGCACCAGCGTCGGGTTCTTCTTGAGCCGTGCGTCAGAGGCGTACGCGGCGATGTTGCCCGCCACGATCCAGCTGTTGCCGGTGTCGCGGTAGCAACCCCACGCGAAGGTGTTGTACTGCAGGAAGCCGTGCAGGCCGTCGTTGTTGTGAATCCAGCTGGTCGTGCCGTGGTCGGTGTCGTACCACTCCATAGTCGGGCTCGGCGACTCGAAGCGGGCAACCGTGCCGCCGGAGCACTGCAACAGCAACGGCTTGTTGTTGTAGTTGCGAATCCACGTGGTGTCGGACATGTACCAGCCGCCACCGCCCAGCTCGTGGTACCAGCCGGTGTTCCAGTTCTGCGAGCGGAACCAGCCGGTGTATAGGTACAGACCAGCATTGTTCAACGCCATGCTGCTGCCGTCACGGTACAGCGTCAGCGGATTCGCGCTGTAAGCACCGGCATCGGAGTACGACCACACGCGGAACGAGCGGTCGGTGTCGATGCCGAGCTGCCAGAGGCGGCTGCCACCCTGCGCGAGCGCGTAGTGGCCCTGCTGCGTGCCGATGGCACCGCGATGCACCTGCACCGCCGTGCTCACACCGCCGTGCGCGCCGCCGACGCCGACACACGCATTGCCATTGGAGTCGGCATCGAACTGCACCAGCATCTTGCCGTTGCTGCCGGGGTTGAACTTGTCGGCGTGGTGGGTGCCCTTCTGGAAGAAGGCGAAGCCGGCGTCCGAGCGCGCGTACCAGCTGCTGTTCTGCACGCCGAGACCGTAGCTCGATTCGTTGCCGGGCGTGGTGCTGGTTTCCCACAGCGTGATGTGCTGGCGGATCGCGTTGCCGAACTTGATCTGGCCGGTAGTGCCGAACGCCATCAGGCCGGTGTTGTCGATGCCGACCTTCTCAGCGCCGATGCTGTCTTGGAACGAGAACTTGGTCTGTGCCGTCGCCGTGCCGGTCTTGTTGAGCAGGAACACCGCTTGAGTGGGGTCAGCGCGAATCTGCAGGATCGGCGCGTTGTCCGCATCGGAGTTGGCATACAGGTTCAGCGCGCTGATGGTCGCCGTGCCGTTCGGGATCGCGCCCAGCACGGTGTTCGCATTGGCGGTGCTGGTCTGGAACAGCGTGCGCTGCGAGTTGGTGGAGTTGCTGAAATCCGCCTGCAGGCGCGAATGGCCGGTGCCGAACACCTGCCGCCACACCGACCACGCGCCGTTGTAGTAGCTGCGGTGCCAACGCCGCCCGTCCTGATAGTGCTGGTACGTCTGATAGATCATCAGCTGGGCGCTGTACACCGTCAGCATGCCCGCGTGGGTGATCGGGTAGTTGCTGCCCGCCGCCGCGTACGCGTTGTTGTCTTGGTGGTAGATGCCGGGGGTGGTGTAGGTGTTGAGGTCGGCGCCGCTGGGGATGGTGCCCTGCGCCGGATAGCGGTCGATGTAGCCGCTCACGTTGAGCGCGATGCTGCCCGCCAGCGACGACAGCGTGACCTTGCGCGGCAGGTTGTCGGCCGCGCGCTCGAACTGGAACAGGTCGTTCGCACCCGGGGTACCGGCGGTGAGTTCGGCGAAAAAGCGGGCCATCGTGGTCTCCTAGCGTCGCGGCAAGGGTACGGGGTCCAAACTCGGCCCCGTCAGACCCCCTTGAACTTCCACTGCACGTCGGCCGCGATCATCTGGCCGAAGCGGTCGAACACGTACACGTCGAAGCTACTGTTGACGCCGGAGTCCACGTCGATGTTGTCCGCCACGCCCGACATGGGCTCGATGGCGTTGACCGGGGTGATCACGATCTCCTTCACCGCCGTGAACTCGCGCCCCAGCGTCACCTTGGCCGGGGTCAGCGGGTTGCTGCTGGTGGTGATCTTGCCGGTCTCCTCGATGGGCACGACCTTGACCGACAGGCGCATGGTCGGGGTCTTGACCATCACGGTGCTGGCCGCCGTGGTGTTGATGCGCACGCGTGCGTAGCGGAACTCGCCCTTGGCCGACACCGGCGGCGAGC
>DASWSY010000154.1:0-12391 GCA_036402415.1 Rhizobacter sp.
CATGGCTTACTACCGCGGCTCGGTGGACCGGAAGCACCGCTACTTCGGGCCGTACCCGAGCGCCTGGGCGGTGAAGGAATCGATCCAGTTGCTGCAGAAGGTGTTCCGCCTGCGCACCTGCGAAGACACCGTCTTCAACAACCGCACGCGGCCGTGCCTGCTGTACCAGATCAAGCGTTGCTCCGGCCCCTGCGTGAACTACATCAGCGCCGAGGACTATGCGCGCGATGTCAACAACGCCGAGCGCTTCCTGCTCGGCGAGCAGCAGGAGGTGATGGATGCGCTGCAGGCGCAGATGATGGTCCACTCGGAGGCGCTGGCGTTCGAAAAGGCGGCCGAGATCCGTGACCAGATCGGTGCGCTTTCGAAGGTGCTGCACCAGCAGTCGGTGGAAGACAACACCGGCGGCACGACCCGGGATGCCGACATCCTGGCGGTGAAGGTGCAGGGCGGCCGCGCATGCGTCAACCTGGCCATGGTGCGCGGCGGCCGGCACCTCGGCGACCGACCGTACTTCCCGGCGCATGTGGACGATGCGACCGAACTCGAGACCGACGACGCAGAAACGCGCAGTTCGCCCGAGGTCCAGGTGCTCGAGGCCTTCATCGCCCAGCACTACCTCGAAAGCAGCGTGCCGCCACTGCTGGTGCTGAGCCATGCGGTCGACAAGGCGCTCATCGACGCCTTGTCGGCGCACAGCGGCCTGAAGGTGACGACGCAGCATCAGCCCCGCGAACCGCGGCGCGCGTGGCTCGACATGTGCATCCAGGGGGCCGAGATCAAGCTCGCGCGCCTGCTCTCGGAAGAAGGCTCGCAACAGGCGCGCACGCGGGCTTTGGTGGAGGCGCTCGACCTCGCGCCCGACAACCTCGACACCTTCCGCATCGAGTGTTTCGACATCAGCCACACCGCGGGCGAATCGACGCAGGCCTCGTGCGTGGTGTTCGAGGCCCACAAGATGCAGAGCTCGCAATACCGCCGCTACAACATCGAGGGCATCACCGGCGGCGACGACTATGCCGCGATGCGGCAGGTGCTGACACGCCGCTACAGCAAGCTGGCGGCAGCCGCGCAGACAGGCGAGGGGCGAATGCCCGATCTCGTCCTCGTCGACGGCGGGCGTGGGCAGGTCAGCATGGCGCGCGAGGTGTTCGAGGAACTGGGGTTGGACCTGTCGCTCATCGTCGGTGTCGAGAAGGGCGAGGGTCGCAAGGTCGGGCTCGAAGAACTTGTCTTCGCCGATGGACGTGACAAGGTGTACCTCGGCGCCGATTCCGCCGCACTGATGCTCGTGGCGCAGATCCGCGATGAAGCGCACCGTTTCGCCATCACCGGCATGCGTGCAAAGCGTGCGAGTGTGCGCACCGGAGGCAGTGTTCTCGAGGAAATCCCTGGTGTGGGCCCGAAGAAGCGTGCGAAACTTTTGCAGCGCTTCGGGGGGGCTCGCGGCGTGGGCCACGCGAGTGTCGAAGACCTGGCCAGCGTGGATGGGATCTCAAGGGAGCTCGCGGAGGAAATCTATCGTGCCTTGCATTGACCACACGTCGTCGCTTGCCGCTCGACGCTTTGCCGCCATCGGCGGTTTGATGATCGCGATCGGCCTCGCGGGTTGCGGCAGCAGCCCGAGCGCACCGCCAGCACCTGCGGCCGCACCGGCCACGGTCAAGCCGGCACCGGCCCCGGCGCCCGCGCCGGCCGCCACCGGTGGCGTAAAGCTTCCGCCGCCCACCCCGTCGCGCAACTGGAACGAATACAAGCTGCAGGCGGCCAAGCGCATGGTGGCCGCCAACCCCGCCGGGACCTACACCGGCAAGCCACAGCAGATGTTGCTGGCGATTCCGGTGCTCGACATCGAGCTGAACGCCGATGGCAGCATCAAGAACATCGACATCATGCGCCGCCCGAGCCAGGCGCACGAGACGACGCAGATGGCGATCGACGCCGTCAAGCGTGCCGCACCGTTCGGCGACGTGTCCAAGCTCCCCAAGCCCTGGCGCTTCGCCGAGGCCTTCCTCTTCAACGACGACAAACGCTTCAAGCCGCGCACGCTCGACGCGCAGTGAGAACGTGATTTTCGAAACCCTGCGGGCGATGCCGAGAACTTCGGCACAATCGCCCGCATGTTTTTCAATCTGCCGACACTGCTGACCTGGGCCCGCATCGTCGCGATCCCGCTGATCGTCGGCATCTTCTACCTCGATCTCAGCTCGGGCACCAAGAACCTCGTCGCCACGGTTCTCTTCATCGTGGTGGCGCTGACCGATTGGGCCGACGGCTACCTGGCGCGCAAGCTCAACCAGACCTCGTCGTTCGGCGCCTTCCTCGATCCGGTGGCCGACAAGTTCCTGGTCTGCGCCTCGCTCCTCATCCTCGTCCAGCTCGGCCGCCTGGAATCGCTGGTGGCGCTCGTGATCATCGGCCGCGAGATCGCCATCTCCGCGCTGCGTGAATGGATGGCGCAGATCGGCGCGTCGCGCAGCGTGGCGGTGCACATGCTCGGCAAGCTGAAGACGACGGTGCAGATGGTCGCGATCCCCTTTCTGCTGTACCACGGCTCGCTGTTCGGCGTGGTCGACACCCAGGCCTGGGGCACGGTGCTGATCTACATCGCGGCGGTGCTGACCATCTGGTCGATGGTGTACTACCTGCAGAAAGCGCTGCCCGAGATCCGCGCCAAGGCACGCTGAGGGTTCGCGCGCCACGCCGTGACGGGACTTCAACGCGACGCGCTGCTGCGTGCGATGCCCACTGTGTTCGTGCTCATCTGGAGCACGGGCTTCATCGTGGCGCGCTATGGCATGCCCCATGCGCCGCCGCTCACCTTTCTGACGTGGCGCTACGCGCTGTCGGTGCTGTGCTTCGGGGTGTGGATCGCGTTGAGCCGGGCGGCCTGGCCTCGCGATGCCAGGCAATGGGCCCACCTGTGCGTGACCGGGATGTTGATGCATGCGGGTTACCTCGGCGGGGTCTGGGCCGCGGTCAAGGCCGGCATGGGCGCGGGCACCATCGCATTGCTGGTGGGCCTGCAGCCGGTCCTGACCGCGATCTGGCTGAGCGGCTCGCAGCGCGGGCGTGGCGCGCAGAGGGTTTCGGGCAGGCAATGGGCCGGTCTGCTGCTCGGCCTGCTGGGCCTCGTGCTGGTGGTCTGGGACAAGCTCGGTGCCGGAGAGCTGTCGGCGCTGAACCTGTCGCTCGCGATGTTCGCGCTGCTGTCGATCACGGTCGGCACGCTCTACCAGAAACGTTTCGTGGCGCCATGCGATGTGCGCACAGCGAACATGGTGCAGCTGCTCGCGGCTCTGGCGGTGAGTGCGCCCTTGGCATTGCTCGAAGCCGAGTCGGTGGTCTTGCACCCGCACTTCGTTGGTGCTCTGGCGTGGTCGGTCTTCGGGTTGACCCTGGGCGGCAGCTCGCTGCTGTATCTGTTGATTCAGCGTGGCGCGGCAACGAAGGTCACGAGCTTGCTCTACCTCGTGCCGCCGACCACGGCTGTCATGGCATGGCTGCTCTTCGACGAGGCAATGACTTCTCTCATGATGGCCGGCATGGCACTCACGGCGATGGGTGTGTGGTTGGTTGCGCGCACTGAGGGAAAGCCCGAAGCGTGAGCCGCGTCGCGGGTCCGCGAGCTTCTGCGCACCTGCGCTTGTCAAGCGTGGAAGCACGCGGCGAGGCCCTCCGGCGATGCAGTTGATTACGCATAGAATCCGCTTCCGCGCTTGACACTGGGGGTGCCTGCGGCTGTAATCGTTCGAGCCGTTGAGCCACCGAACACGCGGCCCGAACCATCCACCCAGATTCTTTCGAGACACCTTTTTTGAGGGGGTACCTTCGTGAACAAATCCGAATTGATTGAACACATTGCCAAACAGGCTGACATCTCCAAAGCTGCTGCCACTCGCGCGCTGGAGGCCCTGATCGGCGGTGTGAAATCAACGCTCAAGAAGAACAACAGCGTGTCGCTGGTGGGCTTTGGCACTTTCAGCGTGAGCAAGCGTGCCGCGCGTTCGGGCCGCAACCCCCGCACTGGCGCCACCATCAAGATCAAGGCTGCCAAGGTGCCGAAGTTCCGCCCCGGCAAGGCTCTGAAGGATGCGGTCAACTGATTGTGAGTTCAGGGGTGCTTAGCTCAGTTGGTAGAGCGGCGCCCTTACAAGGCGTAGGTCGGGGGTTCGAGCCCCTCAGCACCCACCAAGTCGTCGTCGGGCCAGTCCCCAAGAAGCTGGCCACCATCAGATAAGATTCACGGCGTCCACCCTGCAAAGGCGAACCTAGGTTCGCCTTTGTTGCGTTTGGGGCTTGTTCGCTCCCGTCGTCACGCTCCTGCTCTGCGACCCATTGATCGAGGTCATCGATGTTTGAATTTGTCCGCAAGAACACTCGCATCCTGCAGTTCGTGCTGGTGCTGTTGATCTTCCCGTCTTTCGTGCTCTTCGGCATCCAGGGCTACAGCGGCTTCACCGAAGGTGGCAACGCCACCGTCGCGACGGTAGGCGACCGCAAGATCAAGCAGGCCGAACTCGACGCGGCGCACCGGCGCCAGGTTGACATGCTGCGCCAGCAGATGCCCGGCATCGACGTCGCACTCTTCGACACGCCGCAGATGAAGCGCAACACGCTCGACAGCCTGGTGCGCGAGCAGGTCATGCTGGCTGCGGCCGAGAAGGCCGGCTACGTGACGACCGACGAACGACTGCTGCGCGAGTACATGACGGACCGGCAGTTCGACACCTTCCGCCGTCCCGATGGGAGCCTGAACGTGCAGGCGCTCGAACAGGCGCTCGCCGCACAAGGCGTGACCAAGCAGGGCTACGACCAGCTCAAGCGCGAGGAGTTGATGATGCGCCAGGTGCAGTCCGGCCTGGTGAGCACGGTCGTCGCGCCCGCAGCGACCGTGAACTCCGCGATGGACGCGCTCTTCCAGCAGCGCGAAGTGCAGGTGCAACGTTTCGAGGCGAAGGACTATCTGGCCAAGGTCAACCCCACCGACGCCGAGCTCGATGCCTACTACAAGGACCCCGCCCACAGCGCCGAGTTCAAGACGCCCGAGGCGGCCGACATCGAGTACGTTGTGCTCGACCTCGACAGCATCAAGAAGACCATCAGCGTGCCCGAGGACGACCTCAAGCGCTACTACACCGAGAACGAGAAGAACTACACCACGGCTGAAGAGCGCCGCGCGAGCCACATTCTCATCAAGGCACCTGCGGACATGCCGGCGGCCGAGCGCACCCAGGCGCGCGCCAAGGCCGAGGCCTTGCTGGCCGAGGTGACCAAGGCGCCTGCGTCGTTCGCCGATGTGGCACGCAAGAACTCGCAGGACAGCTCGACCGCCCAGGCCGGTGGTGATGCCGACCTCTACATCGCACGCGGCGACACCGACAAAGCCTACGAGGACGCCTTGTTCGCGCTCAAGAAGCCCGGCGACCTGAGCCCCGTCGTCGAGACCAAGGATGGGTTCTTCATCCTGCAGCTCAAGGCCACGCGAGGCGGCGAGAAGCGGTCCTACGAAAGCGTCAGAGCCGACATCGAACAGCAGCGCAAGACGCAACTCGCGCAGAGCGAATATGCGAAGGCCGCGGCCGAGTTCGGCAACATCGTCTACGAGCAATCCGACAGCCTCAAGCCGGCGGTCGACAAACTCAAGCTCGAACTGCGTACTGCCAAGGGCGTGACCCGCACGCCGGGTGCCGACGTCGCAGGCCCGCTCGGATCGAAGAAGCTGCTCGACGCGATCTTCAACACCGAGACGCTGCGCAACAAGCGCAACACCGAGGCCGTGGAGACCGCGCCGAACACGCTGGTATCGGCACGCATCGTGAGCTACCAGCCGGCCGCGACACCGCCGCTGGCGGAGGTGAAGAGCCGGGTGCGCGAGAAGGTGGTGGCTCAGCAGGCAGCGGCGCTCGCCCGCAAGGAAGGCGAGGCGCGCCTGGCCGAGGTTCGCAAGGCCCCGGCGAGCGATCTCGGCACGCCGCTCAAGACCGTTTCGCGCGCACAGCCGCAGGACCTGCCGAGGCCGGTGGTCGATGCGGTGCTGAGGGCGCCGTCGGTGCCGGCGGTGGAAGGTGTGCCCCTGGACGACGAAGGCTACGTCGTGGCGCGGGTGACCAAGGTGCTCGGACGCGACCCCTCGACCGCCGACGCTGCCCGTGCGTCGAGTTCGTATGCACAGGCGTGGGCCGGGGCCGAGGCGATGGCGTACTACGCCGCGCTGAAGAACCGGTTCAAGGTCGAGGTTCACGCCCCGTCGGCGGCCTCCGCGCCGACGAAGTAAGCGGTGGTGCCGCCGGCTCCGCTATACTTGCGGGCTCTGCGGTGGCTGTAGCTCAGTTGGTAGAGTCCCAGATTGTGATTCTGGTTGTCGTGGGTTCGAGTCCCATCAGCCACCCCACCGAATTCAAGGCCTCCTCCGGGAGGCCTTTCTCATGGGCGCCCTGTCAGCCTTTCTCCGAGAGCTGACGGACATGGACGCGGCAGCAGATGCCGCCGCCGGGCAGCTCGCGCCACTCCACCTCGCCTCCGAGCTGCTTGACGCGCTTGCGAACGCCGCCCAGTCCCAGGCCGTGTGACCAGGCCTGAGGCTTGCGCCCGACGCCGTTGTCGCAGACGCTCAGATCGAGGCGGTCCCCTTCCAGCACGAACTCGATGTCGACCCGGCGGGCCTGGGAGTGCGAGATGACGTTGTTCACCAGTTCGCGCATCACGCGCGTCAGTGCCGACCACTGCACGACCGACAACGAGATCTCGCGGTCGGTGCTGAAACTCCATCCGAAGGCAATGTGGGCGGCGGCCAGGCGCTGGGCGAGGTCGGCTTTCCACTCCGCGGCGGCGTGCGACAAGGGGTGGCTCGGAGCGGCCAGGCCACGCGTGAGCGTCTTCAGGTCCTGCAGCGTATGCCGCACGTAGTCTTCCATCTCGGGCGACTGGGCCTTGTACATGAGGGTGAGCAAGCGGGCCCCGATGTCGTCGTGCAGGTCCTGGGCGATGCGCAGGCGTTCTTCATGTCGCCCTTGTTCGACGGCCTGGTCGAAGGCCACGGCACGTCGCAGTTGCTCGACGATGCGTTCGGCGAGGCGTGCGTCTTCCGAGGTGAAGAGTCGCCGCCCGTGGTGGGCGAAGCGGATGACGATGGTGCCGCGATCGGGAGTGTCCGTGTGCGGCAGCTCCGGCACCGGGATGAGCAGCGTGGAGCCGGCGCTGGCCACGCGTGGCGTGGCATGGCGCTTGTCGATCACGCCGGCCTCCATGGGCTGGAAAAGCTCGCGCAGCAACTGGGTCAGCAGGCTCGACACCCGCTCGGGATGTGCCTCGACCTCACGCGCGATCCGGTAGAGCTTCTCGAACATGCGCTCCGTCGTGATCACGTTCTGGTCGCGCAATTGGTTCAGCAGCCATTGGCGGGCGCCCGAGTAGAGTCCGAGCGACAGGAAGAGGGCGAGCGTCAGCGAGGTGAACTGGCCCAGCGAAAACACGGCGACGAACAGCAGGTCGAGCGCCGTGGCGATGGTGCTGATGGCGGCCAGCAACGAGAACTCGCGCATGACCTGCTGCGACTTCGACAGGAAGGGCAGCAGCACGAGCAGCGAGCCGAGCAGCACCGACCACAGCGTCGGCCCGACGATGGCGACCTGGTGGTGCAGCAGCGGGTGGTTGGCCGACCAGGCCACGGCCAGCGTCAGGGCGATCCACGCCGCGGTGGCGAGTGCCGCGAACCGGCGCGTCACGATGGCAAAAGGATGTGGCTCGATGGTGTGCGACCAGGTGAGCAGCGCCATGGCGGCGGCGCCGAGCAGCGCCACGCTGCCCTGCACCCACCACCAGGCGAAGCTGGTCGCGGGCTGGCTCAGGGCCCATGCGAGGGCCCCGATGCCCAGCCACACGACCCAGCCGATGAGGCGTGCGGCCGGCAGGCGGCGGGGGTGGAGCGCTGCTGCGTGCACGAGGGCTGCGCCCGCGAACAGGTCGAGCGTGGCGTGCACAGGCATGTTCCACCCGGGCAGGGGATGGGGTAGGCCGAGCGACACGCTGGATTCGATGGCCAGCAGCGCGAGCTTGCCGGCCTGGCAAAGCGTCGCCAGCGCGTAGAGCAGGTTGCGCAGGGTCGGACGCGCCAGCATCACGACCATCGCCACCAGATACACCACGAGCGCCAGTCCGCACAGCAGCCAGAACATCGGACCGAGCGCGCCGATGCCGCGCGGCTGCGGCGTGACATCGACCGTCGCGCCCTCCGCAAAGACCAGGCGAACGCTGCCTTGTCGCAGCGCCGTCGCGACCGCCTGCTGCGTGGCGATGTGCCGGCTGCGCTGCGCGTCATCGGGCACCCAGCGCGACGAGCGCCGCACGGCCACGCCGTCGAGTTCGATGCGGTGGCCGTCGCGGGTGATCAGCGCCGTCAGCGCTTCACCTTCGTGCGTCTTGAGGGCGGGCAGCGGGCTCGCGGCGAGCTCCAGGAGCCCGCGCTCCGAGCTGCGCCAGTCGGCATCGAGCTGTGGCGCGTCTCCCAGTGTGCGTGCGAGCAGCAGGGTGGCCAGGCATCCGATCAGCGCCGCCACCACCAGCATCCGCAGCCGCCAGCCCATCCAGCGTGAAAGCGGTTCGACGGCGAAGCTGCGCTCGATCAGTGCGGAGTCGAGGGTCGATGGCTCGGCACCCAGGGTCGATGCACCCTGAAGTGCCGAATCGACGGAGCTGGAGAAGCCGGGCGCGTGCATCTGCGTGACCGGCCGCGTGGTGTCGGCTTCAGACCAGCCCTTGCTTGCTCGCGAGCACCGCAGCCTCGGCGCGGCTCGACACGTTGAGCTTCTTGTAGATCGACTTGATGTGGTCGTTGACGGTGAACCACTTGATGCCCATCAGGTTGGCGATTTCCTTGATGGTGAAGCCCTTGCTGAGGTAGGTGAGGACCTCGCTCTCGCGCGGGGTGAGGCGTTCGTGGTCAAGGGGGGCGCCGCGGCCCAGCGCCATGGGTCGGCTGCTCTGGAAGTCCGCGCCGCCCAGGGCCGGTTCGGCGGCGCCGCCCATGCCCCCGGGGCCGTGGCGAAAGTGGCCGAGCAGGCGGCGCGCGATGGCCGGCGACAGCGGCGGTTGGCCGCGCACGATCTTCTGCAGCTCTTCGACCAGCACCTCGAAGCGGTCTTCCTTCAGCAGATAGCCGTCGGCACCGCACTGGAGCGCGGGGAAGAGGTGGTCATCATCGGAATAGAGCGTGGTGACGATCTTCGTGGCCGGATAGCGCGCCAGCTCCGCCAGCAGCTCCATGCCGTTGCCGTCGGGAAGTTCGAGGTCGACGAGGACCAGCTTGAAAGAGTCGGCCGGGACCTCGCCGCTCTTCGCGTCGCGCAGGCCCACCTGGCGACGAGCGGTTTCAAGGTCGCCGGCTTCGGTGATGGCGATGTCGTCGCTGAAGCTCTCGCGCACCACGCGGCACAGAAAGCTGCGGGCGACAGGGTTGTCCTCGACGATCAGTACCTTGATGGCCATGCCAGACGGTGCGCTCACAAAGGGGACACGCATCGTAGCGCACGGACCCTCGGGCGGCGTATCCCACACTCGTCGATGACGAGGACAGGGGGTGTCCGCAGCGTGCCCACGGATGGGGCACGGCACCGGACAGGCCGAGTGCTACTCGTTGACCAGCACGAGCTTGCCGCGCACCTGCCGGCTGCCCATGCGCGTGAAGGCGTCCTTCAGGCCCGTCATCGGCAGGCGGGTGTCGATCACGGGCTTGATCTTGCCTTGCGCGTACCAGGCGGCCAGGTCAGCGAGGGCCTGCACGTGGTTCTTGGGCTCGCGTCGCGCGAACTCGCCCCAGAACACGCCGACGATCGAGGCGCCCTTGAGCAGCGTGAGGTTCAGAGGGATCGCCGGGATGGTGCCCTGCGCGAAGCCGATGACGAGGTAGCGGCCGCGCCAGCCGATCGAGCGGAACACCGGTTCGGCCAGATCGCCGCCCACCGGGTCGTAGACGATGTCGGGGCCCTTGCCGTCGGTGAGGGCCTTGATCTCGTCCCGGATGTTGGCCTTGGCGTAGTTGATCGTCGCGTCGGCCCCGAGCTCCTTGCACAGCGCGCATTTCTCGTCGCTCGACGCCGCGGCGATCACCTTTGCGCCAGCGGCCTTCGCAATCTGGATGGCGGCCGTGCCCACGCCGCCCGCGGCGCCCAGGACGAGCACGGTCTCGCCGGGCTTGAGCGCACCGCGGTCCATCAGCGCGTGCCAGGTGGTGCCATAGGTGCACAGGAATGCGGCTGCATCGTCGAACGCGAAGCCCTTGGGCAGCGGCATCAGCAGCGAGGTCTTGGCCACCACGTGGGTGCCGAAGCCGCCGCCGCCGCCGAAGGCCGCCACGGCGTCTCCCACCTTGAAGTTCGTCACGCCTTCGCCCACGGCTTCGATGACGCCGGCGTATTCCGAGCCGGGAACGAAGGGGGGCGTGGGCTTGGCCTGGTACTTGTTCTGGACGATCAGCAGGTCGGGGAAGTTCAGGCTCGCGGCCTTGATCGCGATGCGCACTTCGCCGGCCTTGGGCTCCGGTGTCGGCAGCTCTTTCCACTCCAGGGCCTCGGGGCCGATCGGGTTCTCGCAGAGCCATGCCTTCATCGTCGTCTCCATGCGGTGTGAACGGATCGAAGATGATAGACGGCACGCGCGTGCACGCCCCGTCACGCAGGTGACGAGTCCCTACAATCGCCGCATGCGCATCCTCATTGCGAATGACGACGGTTATCTTGCACCCGGCCTCGCGGCCCTGGTGCGTGCGTGCGAGGGGCTGGGCGAGATCGACGTGGTGGCGCCTGAGCAGAACGCGAGCGGCACCTCCAACTCGCTCACCCTGAACCGGCCGCTGTCGGCCTACACCGCGTCGAACGGCTTTCGCTATTTCAACGGCACGCCGTCGGATTGCGTGCACGTCGCGCTCACCGGCCTGCTGCCGCATCGGCCCGACCTGGTGCTCTCGGGCATCAACAACGGCGCCAACATGGGCGACGACACGCTGTACTCCGGCACGGTCGCGGCGGCCATGGAAGGTTTCCTGTTCGGCATTCCCGCTATCGCGTTTTCGCAGGTGGACAAGGGATGGATGCATGTCGACGCGGCGGCCAAGGTGGCGCGCGCCATCGTCGAACGCGTGCTGGCCTCGCCTCCCGCGGCGGGGCCCTGGCTGTTGAACGTCAATATCCCGAACCGTCCCGATGCGGCAAGCCTGCCACGCGAGATCACCCGCCTCGGGCGGCGCCACGCCAGCCAGCCGGTGATCTGCCAGACCAGTCCTCGCGGCGACCCCATCTACTGGATCGGTCCTGCCGGCGATGCACGCGACGCCGCTTCCGGCACCGACTTCCATGCCACGGCAAACGGCCGTGTGTCCATCACGCCGCTGCAGGTGGACCTCACCCACCACGCCGGACTGCCGCAGTGGCGCGAGTGGATGGCGGCATGACGAATCCAGAGCGTCCACGCCCGAAGTTCCCGCTCCAGCTCGAAGGCTTGGGGGCGGGCGGGGCCGCACGGAAGGCACCGCTGCTGCGGCCGCAGGCGCCGCTGCAGCATGCGGCGGCCGACTCGGCACGCGCGGTGCGGCCCTCCGGCCTCGGCCTCGATTCCGGCGACGTGCGCCTGCGCATGGTGGCGCGCCTGCAGGCAGCCGGCCTGCGCGACGAACTCGTGGCCGCTGCGCTCAACAAGGTGCCGCGGCATCTCTTCGTCGACACTGGCCTGGCCCCGCAGGCCTACGAAGACACCAGCCTGCCCATCGGACACGGGCAGACCATCTCCAAGCCCTCGGTCGTGGCCCGCATGATCGAGTTGCTGATGGGCGGCGCCAATGCGAGCGCGCGCCGTTCGCTCGGGCACACGTTGGAGATCGGCACCGGCTGCGGATATCAGGCGGCGGTGCTGGCGCAGCTGTCTCGCCAGGTGATGAGCGTCGAGCGTCTCAAGCCTCTGCACGACAAGGCACGCGAACTGCTCGCCCCGCTGCGGCTGACCAACATCCGGCTGGTGTATGGTGACGGCATGCGTGGGCATGGACCGAACGCCCCGTACGACAGCATCATCGCTGCGGCCGGCGGCGAGGCGTTGCCTGCGGCGTGGCTTGAACAGCTCGCAGTGGGTGGGCGACTCGTGGCGCCGGTGCACGATGCCGGCGGTCGCCAGCAGGTGCTGGTCGTGGTGGACCGGACCGAAAGCGGCTTTGCACGTTCGGTGCAGGAGGCCGTGAACTTTGTTCCTCTGAAATCAGGAATGGATTGATGACGTCGACCTTGTCGGGATCGATTCGCAGAAAAACAGAACTTGTGCAGGCCGGTCTCGCTCGCCTGTGCGTCGGCTGCGCGGCCGTGCTGGTGGTGGCGGGTTGTGCCGCGCCGGGCAAGTACCGCGCACC
>DASWSY010000155.1:0-7472 GCA_036402415.1 Rhizobacter sp.
CCTCCCGCGCGACGGCCTGTGCGTCTCCACACAGGTGGGCTGCGCCGTCGGCTGCGTCTTCTGCATGACCGGCCAAAGCGGCCTCCTGCGCCAGCTCGGCAGCGCCGAGATCGTGGCGCAGGTCGCCCTGGCACGCACAAAGCGCGTGGTGAAGAAGGTCGTCTTCATGGGCATGGGCGAACCCGCGCACAACCTCGACAACGTGCTCGAAGCCATCGACCTGCTCGGCACCGGCGGCAACATCGGCCACAAGGAGCTGGTGTTCTCGACGGTGGGCGACGCGCGGGTCTTCGACGAGCTGCCGCGGCAGACGGTGAAGCCTGCCCTCGCGCTGTCGCTGCATTCCACGAAACCGGACCTGCGCGCCGAGCTCCTGCCGCGCGCACCGCGCATAGCCCCCGCCGAGCTGGTGGACGCGGGCGAGCGCTACGCCCGCGCCACGCACTACCCCATCCAGTACCAGTGGACGCTGCTCGAGGGCATCAACGACGGCGACGACGAGCTCGACGGCATCGTGCGCCTGCTCAAGGGCAAGTACGCGGTGATGAACATGATCCCGTACAACCAGATCGACGGGCTGCCCTACCAGCGCCCCTCATGGGAGAAGGCCGCCGCCATCGCGCGCCGGCTGCACCAGCGCGGCGTGCTGACCAAGCTGCGGCACTCCGCCGGGCAGGATGTCGACGGCGGCTGCGGGCAGTTGCGTGCCCGCGTGAGCGCCACCGAAGAGCCGGTGGCCCCGCGCGTGCGGCGTGTGGTGCCGCTGCGGCCTGTCGCCTGAAACTCAGTCCCGCTTCGCGAGGGCGCGGCTGGCGCGCAGCGCGAGCAGCGTGCACGCGCAGCCCGACAGCAGGTAGACCGTGACCGCGATCAGCCCGAAGCGGGCCGAGAAGCCGAGCGCCACCAGCGGCGCGAAGGCCGCGCCGATGAGCCAGGCGAAGTCGGAGGTGAGGGCCGCCCCGGTGTAGCGGAACTTCGAGGCGAAGTTCGCCGTCACCGCGCCGGCCGCCTGGCCGTACGACAGGCCCAGCAGCACGAAGCCGACGAGGATGAAGAGGTCCTGCCCGAGCGCGCCGCCATCGAGCAGCAGCGGCGCGAAGAGGCTGAAGACGGCGATCAGCACCGCCAGCAGCGCCAGCGTGCGGCGGCGGCCGATGCGGTCGGCGATCAGGCCCGACACCGGCATGGCCAGCGCCGCCAGCACCGCGCCCACGATCTGCACGGTGAGGAATTCGCCGGTCACCTGGTCGGAGTACAGCAGGATCCACGACAGCGGGAACACGGTCACGATGTGGAAGAGCGCATAGCTCGCCAGTGCCGCAAAGGCGCCGATCACGATGTGGCGGCCCTGCTTGCGGAAGAGCTCGCGTTCGTTGCAGGGCTCGAGCTCGCGGGCGTTGAGGTCACGCTCGTATTCGTGCGTGACCACCAGGCGCAGGCGGGCGAAGAGCGCCACCACGTTGATCGCGAAGGCGGCATAGAACGGATAGCGCCAGCCCCAGCTCAGGAAGTCGGCGGCGTCGAGGTTCTTCCACAGATAGGCGAAGAGGCTGCAGGCGATGAGGAAGCCGAGCGGCGCGCCGAGCTGCGCCAGCATCGCGTACCAGCCGCGGCGGTGCTTGGGCGAGTTCAGCGCCAGCAGCGAGGGCAGGCCGTCCCACGAGGCCCCCATGGCCAGACCCTGGCCGATGCGGCAGATGGCCAGCAGCACGATGGCGAGTTCGCCCCACGTGTCGTAGCCGGGCAGCACGGCCATGGTCACCGTCGAGGTGCCCAGCAGGAAGAGCGCGACCGTCAGCTTGGTGGCACGGCCGAAGCGGCGCTGGATCTCCATGCCCGCGAGCGTGCCGACGGGCCGCACCACGAAGGCAAAGGCGAAGAGCGCAAAGGCGTAGAGGATGCCCTCCAGACGGCCCGCGAAGGGGAAGAACACCGCCGGGAAGACCAGCGCCGAGGCGATGCCGTAGACGAAGAAGTCGAAATATTCGGAGGCGCGGCCGATCACCACGCCCACCGCGATGTCGCCCGGCGCCACGCGCTCGTGCTGCTGCTGGCCCGTGCTGCCCGGGGCGCTGTGGACGGTCTGGTGGCCGGGGAGGGCGGCAGAAAGCGGAGAGGTGGCGGAGCTCGACATCGGGGTCACGGGCGGAAGCTGGACAGAGTTGCGATCGAGGATACGCCACCGAAGACCGGGATGACAGAGGTGTATCTGTCGCCGAAAGGGTGAGACAAATTGTCCAATGGTTGATCTGGGTCAACCTGACTACATTGCGTCAACACGCGCAAGTGTGGGTTTCCCCTGCGCCCCCGACCCATGCCTTCCACACCCCTGCCTACCTCGACAAACCGCCTGTCGCACCCGGCCCGTGCCCTGGCCTGGCTGGCCCCCGCGGCCCTGCTGGCCGGCTGCGACACCGTGGTGATGAACCCCTCGGGCGACATCGCCTCGCAGCAGGCCGACCTCATCGTCTCGTCCACCGTGCTGATGCTGCTGATCATCGTGCCGGTGATCGTGCTCACGCTGCTGTTCGCGTGGCGCTACCGCGAGTCGAACACCGAGGCGAAGTACGAGCCCGACTGGGACCACTCCACGCGCCTCGAGCTCGTGATCTGGGGCGCGCCGCTCTTGATCATCATCGCGCTGGGCGCGCTCACCTGGATCAGCACGCACAAGCTCGACCCGTGGCGTCCGCTGCAGCGCATCGACGCGCAGCGTCCCATCGACCCCCAGGATCCCAAGACCCGGCCGCTGGTGGTGCAGGTCGTGGCGCTCGACTGGAAGTGGCTCTTCCTCTATCCCGAGCAGGGCATCGCCACCGTCAACGAACTCGCCGCGCCGGTCGACCGGCCGATCCAGTTCCGCATCACCTCGTCGACGGTGATGAACTCGTTCTACATCCCGGCGCTGGCCGGCCAGATCTACGCCATGCCCGGCATGGAAACCAAGCTGCACGCCGTCATCAACCGCGCCGGCGTGTACGACGGCTTCTCCGCCAACTTCAGCGGCGACGGCTTCTCGCAGATGCGCTTCAAGTTCCACGGCCTGTCGGACGCCGGTTTCCAGCGCTGGATCGAGAGCCACCGTACCGGGGCGAGCGACGAACTCACCCGTGCTGCCTACCTGAAGCTCGAGCAGCCGAGCGCGCGCGAGCCGGTGCGCCGCTATGGCCGTGTCGACCCGAAGCTCTTCGACGCGGTGGTCAACCGCTGCGTCAACACCGCCAAGATGTGCATGAACGAGATGATGGCCATCGACGCCGCCGGCGGCATGGGCCGCCCGGGCTTGGCCTACCTCGAACGCCAGCCCTGGCGCAATGGCGAGCGCGCCTACGTCGCCACCGCCCTGTGCACCCCCGACAACCCCACCGGCGCCCCCGTCCTCGCGGACGACCTGGCCGTGGTGCGCCGCTGAGAGCCACACGATGTCCTCCGCTTCCCTCGACCTGACCACGCTCGTCTTCGGCCGCCTGGGCCCCGAGGCGATTCCGCACGACCCGATCATCTGGGCCACCTTCGTGGTGGTGGCGATCGGCGGCGCGGTGATGCTGGCGCTCATGACGCGCTACCGCGTGTGGGGCCCGCTGTGGCGCGACTGGCTCACCAGCATCGACCACAAGAAGATCGGCATCATGTACATCGTGCTGGGCCTTGTGATGCTGCTGCGCGGCTTCGCCGACGCCATCATGATGCGCATGCACCAGGCCATGGCCTTCGGTGAGAACCTCGGCTACCTGCCGCCGCACCACTACGACCAGATCTTCACCGCCCACGGCGTGATCATGATCTTCTTCGTGGCCATGCCGCTCGTCACCGGGTTCATGAACTACCTGGTGCCGCTGCAGATCGGCGCGCGCGACGTCGCCTTCCCCTTCCTCAACAACTTCAGCTTCTGGATGACCGCCGGCGGCGCGGGGCTCATCATGGCCTCGCTCTTCATCGGCGAATTCGCGCGTACCGGCTGGCTCGCGTACCCGCCGCTGTCGGGCATCCTGCAGAGCCCGGGGGTCGGGGTCGACTACTACCTGTGGTCGCTGCAGGTGGCGGGGGTGGGCACCACGCTGTCGGGCATCAACCTCATCGCCACCATCATCAAGATGCGCGCCCCCGGCATGTCGATGATGAAGATGCCGGTGTTCACCTGGACGTCGCTGTGCACCAACGTGCTCATCGTCGCGGCCTTCCCGGTGCTGACCGCGGTGCTCACGCTGCTCACCCTCGACCGCTACCTCGGCACGAACTTCTTCACGAACGATCTCGGCGGCAACCCGATGATGTACGTGAACCTGATCTGGATCTGGGGCCACCCCGAGGTCTATATCCTGATCCTGCCGTGCTTCGGCATCTTCTCGGAGGTGGTGGCCACTTTCAGCCGCAAGCGCCTCTTCGGCTACGCGTCGATGGTCTACGCCACCGTCGTGATCACCATCCTGTCGTACCTGGTGTGGCTGCACCACTTCTTCACCATGGGCTCGGGCGCGAGCGTCAACTCGTTCTTCGGCATCACGACGATGATCATCTCGATCCCGACGGGCGCGAAGATCTTCAACTGGCTCTTCACCATGTACCGCGGCCGCATCCAGTTCGACGTGCCGATGCTGTGGACGGTGGGCTTCATGGTCACCTTCGTGATCGGCGGCATGACCGGCGTGCTGCTGGCCGTGCCCCCGGCCGACTTCGTGCTGCACAACAGCCTCTTCCTCGTCGCCCACTTCCACAACGTGATCATCGGCGGCGTGCTCTTCGGCCTCTTCGCCGGCATCGTGTTCTGGTTCCCCAAAGCCTTCGGCTACAAGCTCGATCCGTTCTGGGGCAAGGTCTCGTTCTGGTTCTGGCAGATCGGCTTCTTCTTCGCCTTCATGCCGCCCTACGTGCTGGGCCTGATGGGCGTCACACGCCGCATGAGCCACTTCGAGGACCCGTCGCTGCAGATCTGGTTCATCGTGGCTGCCTTCGGCGCCGTGCTGATCGCACTCGGCATCGCCGCCTTCCTGATCCAGCTGGTGGTGAGCTACATGCGCCGCGACCAGCTGCGCGACGTGACTGGCGACCCCTGGGACGGCCGCTCGCTGGAGTGGTCGACCTCGTCGCCGCCGCCGGCCTACAACTTCGCGTTCACGCCGGTGGTGCACGACAACGACGCCTGGCACGACATGAAGCGCCGCGGCGCGCAGCGCCCGACCAGCGGCTTCAAGCCCATCCACATGCCCGCCAACACGGCAGCCGGCATCGTGATCGCCGGCCTGTCGACGGCGCTCGGCTTCGCGCTGGTGTGGCACATGTGGCTGCCGGCGGCGCTGCTGTTCGTCGCCACGGTCGGCGCGGCCATCGTCCACACCTTCAACTACAAGCGCGACTTCCACATCCCGGCCGACGAAGTGACCCGCTGCGAAGACCAGCGCACCCTCGCCCTGAACGCCGCCCGCGCCTGAGCACGACCCCACCATGACGACCCTCCAACCCGCCATGACCACCCCGGGAGGCCCGGGCGCGGTGCTCAACGACGCACCGCCGGTCTTCTACGACAACGGCGACCATCACCCGCAGCAGGGCACGCTGCTGGGCTTCTGGCTGTACCTGATGAGCGACTGCCTCATCTTCGCAGTGCTCTTCGCCACCTACGCGGTGCTGGGCCGCTCCTATGCGGCCGGCCCGTCGGGCGCCGACCTCTTCGACCTGCAGCTCGTTGCGATCAACACCGCGCTGCTGCTGATGTCGTCCATCACCTATGGCTTCGCGATGATCGGCGCGCAACGTGGCCGCAAGTCGCAGGTGCTGGGGTGGCTTGCGGTGACCGGCCTGCTGGGCCTGGGCTTCCTCGGCATCGAGCTCTACGAATTCGCGCACCTCATCCACCAGGGCGCGAGCTGGCAGCGCAGTGCCTTCCTGTCTTCGTTCTTCACGCTCGTGGGCACGCACGGCCTGCACGTCACCTTCGGCTGCATCTGGCTCGTCACGTTGATGCTGCAGGTGAAGAAGCACGGGCTGATCCCGGAAAACCGGCGCCGGCTGATGTGCCTGTCGATGTTCTGGCACTTCCTCGACGTCGTCTGGATCGGCGTCTTCACGTTCGTCTACCTGATGGGGGTGCTGCCATGAGCGGTGCACACGCAGAACTCGCGCACGGCGCGCACGACCCGGGGCACAGCGAGCCGCACGCCCATGGCGACGAGGGCTACCACTTCAGCGTCAAGGGCTACGTGGTCGGCTTCCTCCTGTCGGTGGTGCTCACCGCCATCCCGTTCTGGCTGGTGATGGCCAAGGTGCTGCCCACGCCGGGGCTCACCGTCGCGGTGATCCTCGCCTTCGCGGCGGTGCAGATCGTGGTGCACATGGTCTTCTTCCTGCACCTCAACGCGAAGATCGAAGGCGGCTGGTCGATGCTCGCACTGATCTTCACCGCGGCGCTGGTGCTGATCATGCTGGCCGGCTCGATCTGGGTGATGTACCACCTCAACACCAACATGATGCCGGTGCACGACATGCGGACGCAGCCATGACGACGACGCTCCAGAACCCCGTGGTGGAAGACAGCCTCGAAGACGACGACCTCGACACCCGCACGGCGGCGACCGGCCGGCCGGTGCTGTGGGTCACCCTGCTGCTCGCCGGCCTCTTCGCGCTGGCCGGCTTCGTGGCGCTGGGCATGTGGCAGATCAACCGCCTGACCTGGAAGACCGAGCTCATCGAGCGCATCGAGCAGCGCGTGAAGGCTGCCCCCGTGGCCGCACCCGGCCCCGCCGAGTGGCAGGGCCTCACCGACACCAGCGCGGAGTACCGCCGCGTCACGCTGCGCGGCCGCTACGCGCACGACGCCGAGACGCTGGTGCAGGCCACCACCGCACTCGGCAGCGGCTACTGGGTGCTGACGCCCATGCGCACCGAGCAGGGCTTCTGGGTGCTGGTCAACCGCGGCTTCGTGCCGCCCGACAAGCGCGACCCGGCCACCCGCCGCGACAGTGCCGCCGACGGCGTGCAGACCGCCGAAGGGCTGCTGCGCATGACCGAGCCGGTGGGCCGCGTGCTGCAGGACAACGACGCGGGTGCCAACCGCTGGTATTCGCGCGACGTGGCCGCGATCGCCGCCGCGCGCGGGTTGGGCGCGGGCGACAAGGCCGGCCAGACCGCCCCCTACTTCGTCGACCAGGCCGCGGCCAACGACGCCCCGCTCGACTGGCCCCGCCCCGGCCTCACCGTGCTGCACTTCAGCAACAATCACCTGATGTATGCACTGACGTGGTTCGTGCTGGCGGGCATGGTGGCGGCGGCGATCGCCTACACGGCGGTGGTGGAATACCGCGCCTCGCGTCGCCGGGCTGCCACGCTGCAGGGTGACTGACACGACCCAGCTCGCGCCGGCCGATGCCGGCCAGGCCCCCGAGAAACTCGCGGGGCGCAACAACCTCCTGCAGCTCATCCAGTTGCGCTGGCTCGCCGTCGCGGGCCAGCTCGCCACCATCCTGGTGGTGCATTTC
>DASWSY010000156.1:0-4142 GCA_036402415.1 Rhizobacter sp.
GGGCCGGGTGAAGCTCAGGCTCGTCGCGCCGGCCGAACCGACCGTGCCCGACACGGCCGGGGCGTCCCCGGCGTTTCGCTACTGGGCGTTCCTGAGCTACAGCCACCACGACAAGGCGATCGCCCGGCGGCTGCAGAAGCAGCTCGAGATCTACCGCGTGCCAAAGCGCCTGGTGGGCCGCGAGACGCCGCACGGCGCGGTGCCCGCACGCGTGTCGCCCGTGTTCCGCGACCGCGACGAGCTGCACGCCGGCAGCGACCTCAAGGCGAGCGTGCAGGACGCCCTGTCGCGCAGCCGCTGGCTGATCGTGGTGTGCACGCCCGACTCGGCGCGGTCTCCCTGGGTCAACCGCGAGATCATCGAATTCAAGAAGCTGCACGGCGAGCGGCGCGTGCTCGCGCTGATCGCGCGCGGCGAGCCGTTTGCGAGCGACCTGCCGGGGCGCGAGGCGGAGGAATGCTTCCCGCCGGCGCTGCGCCGCGCGCTGACGCCCGAGGGCAAGGCGGAGGGCGAGGCGCTGGAGCCGATCGCGGCCGACATGCGGCGCGAGGGCGACGGCGCGCACCGCGCCACGCTCAAGCTGCTGGCGGGGATGCTCGGCGTGCCCTTCGACGAGCTCGTGCGGCGCGACGTGCAGCGCCGCGTGCGCTGGCTGACCGCGCTGGCCTCGGCCTCGGTGGCGGGCGTGGTGGTGTTCGCCTTCCTCGCGGTGATGGCGGTGCAAGCGCGCAACGAGGCGCAGTACCAGCGGCAGCAGGCCGAGGGTCTGATCGAGTTCATGCTCGGGGATCTGCGCAAGAAGCTGGAGCCGGTGGGGCGGCTGGAGGTGCTGGACTCGGTGGGGGAGAAGGCGCTGGGGTACTACGGCGGGCAGGATGCGGGGAAGCTCGACGCCACCGCACTCGGGCATCGGTCCCGGGCGATGCATCTGATCGGCGAGATCCGCGATCTGCGAGGGCAGCCGATCGAGGCACAGAAGGCGTTCGAGCAGGCCGCCGAGACGACGGCACTGCTGCTCGCGAAAGCGCCGGACGATCCACAGCGCATCTTTGATCATGCGCAGAGCGTCTACTGGGTGGGGTACGCCGCTTGGAAGCGGGCCGATGGTGCGGCCGCCGAGCAGAGCTTTCGCGAGTACCTCCGTCTTGCCGAGCGACTCGTGGTGCTGGATTCAGCCAATCCTGATTGGCGAGCGGAAGTCGGGTTCGCTCACAGCAACCTCGGGACGGTGCTGCTGGACATGGGGCGCCTCGGTGAGGCGGTGGCGGCACTGACCAAAGCGGGTGATGCATTCGTCGACCTCACAGCGAAGCGACCGGAGCTGAGGTTCGAACTCGCCCAGACCTATGGTTGGCTGTCCGACGCGCATGCCCTGGCGGGGAACTACCGGATGGCCTTGCAGGAGCAGCGACGGAAGCAGGCGATCTTCGGTGCCGTCGATCCTTCCGAGAAGAACGCGGTGGCCCAGCGGGGGCTCCTGAGTTCGCTCAACGAGATCAGTCTTTATGAACTGTCCCTGGGAAATGTCGTTGAGGCCGAGCGCAACAGCGCCAATGCCGTGCGGCTCGCTGCCGACCTGCTCCAAACCGACGGAGAAAATCAGTTCTGGCGCAGCCACGCCTGTATCGCTTGGCTGCGATTGGTGGAAACGCAGATCGCGATGGGCCGAGCCGCCGTGGCGCTCGAGTCTTTCCGGCAGGGGGCCTCGTGTGTACAGCGCTTCAACCTCACCGGCACGCCGGGCTTGAGCGATGAGATCCGCCTGAATGCCAGGCGACTGGCCTTGGCGCCAATGTTCGCCGAGACACGCGAACAGCGCTTGGCGCTCCTGGACGAGATGGAGCGATTCGTCGCGACATCGATTCCCAAGATTCGCGCCGACGTTCCGGATCGCATCAAGCTGTCTGCGGAGGTTGCTCAAGTCAGCCTTGCGGCCAGCCGCCTGCGCACGTCAGCCGCAGGCCTCGACGCCGCCCCCTCGCTCGAGGTCGCGAGGCAATTGCTGGAGCCGTTCTCGACCTCGAACGATGGCGCGGTC
Organism: Rhizobacter sp.; assembly: GCA_036402415.1. Lineage (GTDB taxonomy): Bacteria > Pseudomonadota > Gammaproteobacteria > Burkholderiales > Burkholderiaceae_C > Rhizobacter. The sequence goes on from DASWSY010000156.1 coordinate 2,039, forward strand.
CTGACTCCGCTGGCCGAAGCGCGACTCGGCCTTGGCGACACGCTTGGGGCCAGCGCATTGGTCGACAAAATCCAGAAGTCGTTCTATCGGCACCCTGCGCTCGCCGATCTCGTCAACCGATTGCATGCCGAGCAGGGCGGACGCATCACATCTCCCATCACCGGAGTTCAACGATGACAAAAAAAGGCCATTCCGTGACCGTGCATGTGGTCGCCTATCGCAAGGCCGCCGGCCTGCACATCCAGTTGGCGGTATCACCCGAACTGCTGGACCTGACCGAACTGCCGGATGGTGAAGTCACTGTCCAGTGGAAGCTCGACACCAAGGGCTACGTATTCCCGACCGATGGCACGGCGATCGTGTTCACGTCCCCCGGCGCCAAGAAGGCGTTCGGGCCCGTGAAGGTCGATCGAAGCGGCAAGCTGGCGATGGCGGTGGCGAAGAATGTCGACGGGCTGGCCTACGCCTACAACGTCAGCGTGACGGAAGAGTCCTCCAAGCTGACCGCCGTGCTGGACCCCCTCATCCAGAACCGCGCCAAGTAGGCGTTCATCTCGAAGCACCGAGTGCCGCGGCTTCGGTGCGGCAGCTTTGTGCTTCATGCCCTCGGCCCGCGTCCGCCAATGCCGTCGCGAGCCCCTTCAACCCGGCAGCGAGCGCGGCGGCCGAGCGTCTGCTGCGCAGTTCCTCGATCAAGGACTGCCAGCGCGAGATGGCCTCATCGAGGCGCCCATCCAGATGCGCCAGTTCCGCGAGGAGCGCCAGCGCCCGCAGCCGACCCCGCTCGTCGCCGGCCTGCGTGCGCAGCGCCGCCTCGGCTTCGCGCGCCATTCGGCTCTCGGCAAGGCGCCCGTGTGCGCGCGCCACATCGGCCCGCGCGCGCTGACCCCAGGCGCGTTCGCGCGCAGGCCACTCCGGGCGTTCGAGCGTCAACGCCTCGGCCAACGCGGCGTCCGCCATTTCATTCGGCTCGCGCCACATGCCGGCCAGCCCGGTGAGTTCGGCGTAGAGCCCATGCACATCACCGAGTTGCCGATACAGCGTCTGGGCTCGGCCCGCCGCGGTACGCGCGCGCTCGGGCGCGGTGGCGTTCCATGCCCACTGCGCCGCGCGCCACCAGCGTGCTGCGAGCGGGGCGGGAATCTCATCCGACAGGAAGGGTTCGCTCCGCTCGTGCCAGTACCGTGCCTCGTCGTAGAGCGACAGGTGGTGCCACAGCGGCGCGGCGGCACCGACGAGTGAGACCAGGGTAAGCGCATCGCGCCCGGCGTGGGCGAAGACGAGCGCCGCCCGCAAGTTGTCGAGTTCAGGCTCGTAGCGTGCGAGCCAATCGGCATCGGGCATCTGCAGCCAGTCGTCGGGCGCGGCGTCGAAGAAGCGCCGCATCGCGTCGGCATGGCGCTCGCGCGGCCACGACGCGTCGGGCTGTGCCCGCGCATAGGCGCGCGCCGTTTCGCTCAAGCCGTAGCGCGGCACCTCGCCACCGCTCACGCTGAGCAACGAGTGGTCGGCCAGCGTGGCCAGGGTGTCGATCAACGCCCATTCGTCGAGCCCGTCGCCGGACAGCACATCGTTGGCCAGGCCCAAGGTGAAGCCGCCGGCGAACACGCCGAGCTTCAGGAACACCTGCCGTTCGGGCGCGGGCAGCAAGGCCAGGCTCCAGTCGAGCGCCGCCTGCAGCGTCTGCTGGCGCGTGGGCGCCGAGCGGCTGCCGCCGGCCAGCAGCTTGAATCGGTCGTCGAGCCGCTCGGCCACGCCGCGCACGCCCAGCAGCGAAACGCGCGCCGCAGCCAGTTCCAGGGCCAGCGGCAGGCCGTCGAGGCGGCGGCAGATCTCCGTTACCTGGGGCAGGGTGTCGGCGTTCAGCACGAAGCGCCGGTCGGCGATACCGGCACGTTCGGCGAAGAGCGCCACGGCGCCGCAACCGGCCGCTTCGGCCAGCGGGGTGCCCGCGGGCGGCACGGCCAGCGCTTCCAGGCGCAGCACCTGCTCGCCCTGCACCTTGAGTGGGCTCTGGCTCGTGACCAGCAGCCGCACGCCCGGTGCGTCGCGCAGCAAGGCGGTGACGATGGGCGCCAGCGCCTCGGCCAGGTGCTCGGCGTTG
>DASWSY010000157.1:0-6076 GCA_036402415.1 Rhizobacter sp.
GCACCGGCCGGCCCGGTCATCGGCGAACTGCTCGCGCTCGGCGAGACCGGCAGCGCAGGCCTCGTGCGCTACCCCGGCCAGCCCGGCAGCGCAGCACTCACGGCCCGCACCGCCGTCGACCTCGACCGCCGTCACATCGGCCACAACGTCGTGCTCATGTTCGAAGGCAACGACCCGGCCCTGCCGCTGATCATGGGTGTGCTGCGCCCTTCCCACGGCTGGCCGGCGGAGGATGCGGCCGAGCACGTGGAGGTCGATGCCGACGGCGCCCGCCTGACGGTGAGCGCACGGCAGGAACTGACCCTGCGCTGCGGCAAGGCCAGCATCACGCTCACCAAGGCCGGCAAGGTGCTGATCCAGGGCACCTACGTCTCCAGCCGCTCGCTGGGCGTGAACCGCGTGAACGGCGGTTCGGTGCAGATCAACTGAGCGTTCGCACACCGCATGCAGCTCATCAATGCCACGCGCATGCTCGCCGCCTACACGCTGGGCGTGGAGCCGAGCGGACGCGAACGCCTGGTGGTGGTGGTCAAGGGCACCTTCCGCTTTCCGCGCGACGGCGAGCCGGCCCAGCACTTTGCCCTGCACGAGGAGCAGCAGCCGCTCGTGATGGCCGACACCTTCACCGGCGAGCCGGGCTTCTCGGCGCCGGTGTACGAGGCCGACTTCCCGTACCACAAGCCGCGCTGCGACATCCTGCTGCTCGGCAGCGCGCACGCTCCGCACGGCCGCTTGGCCAAGCGGGTGGAGGTCGGCCTGCGCGTGGGCCCGTGGCAGAAGCAGTTCGCCGTGATCGGGCCGCGCCACTGGGACTGCGGCGCGGCCACGCTGCGCGCCTCGCCCGCCGAACCCTTCGCCATGCAGCCCATCTCCTACGACGTGGCCTTCGGCGGGGTCGACAACTTCCACGAGGATCCGGCCCAGCATGTCGCCTACCTGCCCAATCCGGTGGGCCGTGGCTTCCACAAGCACCTCAAGAAGGCCTGGGTCGACGGCAAGCCGCTGCCCGCCACCGAGGAACTGTCGGGCCGTGTGAGCGACCCGGGCGGCAACTTCCGGCCCATGTCCTTCGGCCCCATCGGCCGCGGCTGGGAGCCACGCTTCCCCTTCGCGGGCACCTACGACGAGGACTGGCTGGCCACGAACTTCCCCTTCCTGCCACCTGACTTCGATCCGCAGTACTTCCAGTCGGCCCCGGCCGACCAGCAGGTGCCGCTCGGCTTCTTCGCCGACGGACCGACCGAGGTCCTGCTGTCCAACATCACGACCGACGGCATCACCCGCTTCACCATCCCGCAGCTCGTGGCACCCGTCACCGTCTTCCCCAGGAAAGGCGGCAAGGAGGAACTCCTGGCCGAACTCGACACCGTCGTGATCGAGCCCGACGAGCAGCGTTTCAGCCTGACCTGGCGCGTGTCGCGCCCGCTCAGAAGGAACATCTTCGAGATCGGCGAGGTGCTCGTGGGCAAGAAGGGCCGCGAATGGTGGCAGCAGCGCGAGGAGCTGGCCTTCCCCATTCCCGTGGTGATGGTGCCCGCCGAGCCCCGGGAGACCGCCGCATGAGCCGGCACGTGCTCGCGCTGCGCAGCAGTGGCCTGGTCACGAGCGTGGGGCTCACCAGTGCCGCGGCTTGCGCCGCCATCCGCGCCAAGCTCACCAACCCGAGCGTCACGCGCTTCATCCCGCCCGGTGGCGAGCCGCTGGTGGGCCACCAAGTCGAGCTCGACACGCCGGTGCGCGGCGTTGCCAAGCTCGTGCAGATGGCGGCGATGGCGATCGAGGAAGCGCTGGCCGGCGTGCCGCGCGAGGAGTGGTCGGCGATTCCGCTGCTGCTGTGCGTGGCCGAGCCGGGTCGCCCGGGGCGTGTCGACGGCCTGGACGAGGAACTTCACGCCGCCCTGCTCGAACGGCTCGGCGCCCGTTTCGCCGATGGGTCGGCCATCGTGGCCCACGGGCGCGTGGGCCTGAGCGTGGCACTCGCGCAGGCACGCAAGCTCATTCACCAGCAGGGCTGCGAGCAGGTGCTGATCGCCGCCGCGGACAGCCTGCTCAGCTGGCCGACGCTCTGCGTCTACGCCGCCGAAGACCGCTTGCTCACGCCACTCAACTCCAACGGCTTCATCCCCGGCGAAGCGGCCGGCGCCGTGCTGCTCGCCGCCCCGAAGGGCAAGGGCGAGTTGCGCCTGGACGGCCTGGGCTTCGCGGTCGAGAAGGCGCACATCGAATCCGGCGAGCCGCTGCGCGGCGACGGGCTCACCACCGCGATGAAGGCCGCGCTTGCCGAAGCCGGCTGCGACCTCTTCGACATCGACTGGCGCGTGTCCGACCTGTCGGGCGAGCAGTACTACTTCAAGGAAGCCGCGCTCGCGCTCAACCGCATCCTGCGCAAGCGCCGCGAGGATTTCGAACTCTGGCATCCGGCCGAATGCATCGGCGAAGCCGGTGCCGCCGCGGGCCTGGCCGGCCTGGCCGTGATTCACGCGGCCCATCTCAAGGGCTATGCCCCCGGGCCGCGCAGCCTGCTGCACCTGGCCAACGACAGCGGCGCACGCGCCGCCATCACCACGCACGTGAGCTGACGATGGGCAATCCGGTGTTCGCCAACTCGATGGAGATTTCGAGCAAGTCGATGGGGGGCAAGTCCATCTGCCAGTTCCCCGACGTCTGCTTCACCCCGCCGCAGACGCCGGCCACGCCGCCCGGCGTGCCCATCCCGTATCCCAACACCGGCATGGCCAGTGACACGTCCGACGGCTCCACGAGCGTGAAGATCGGTGGCTCGGAGGTGATGCTCAAGGACAAGTCGGCGTTCAAGAAGAGCACCGGCGACGAAGCCGGCGCCGCGCCCAAGAAGGGCATGATCAACAGCAAGAACACCGGCAAGGTGTACTTCGTCGCCTGGTCGATGGACGTGAAGGTCGAAGGCGAGAACGTCGTGCGCAACCTCGACATGACCACGCACAACCATGCATGCTCGCCGGCCAACGGCGCTGCGCCCATGGTGCACGTGGCCAACTCGGCGATGGGCAAGATCGACTCCTGCGCGGGCGATCGCAAGAAGATCGAGGACAACTGCAAGAAAGACGGCTCCGACCAGTGCCCGGGTTCGCTGAACACGCCCGTGTCGCAGCAGAAGAAGGGCCTGCGCCGCCGCAAGGGCGCGAGCCGCACCCGCCAGGCCGCAGACAAGGCCACCGCCGATGCCAAGACCAAGTGCGTGGAAGCGATGCGCTGCTTTCTGCGGCCCTACGAGCCGGCCAAGGGCAAGATGGGCTGCTGCCCCGGGCAGACGCCGCACCACATTCCGCCCAAAAGCATGATGAAGGGCATCAAGAACTACCGGATGGAGTCGGCCCTGTGCGTGTGCATGGAAGGCGCGAGCCAGCACGTGGGCTCGCACGGCATGAACCACGCCGCCATCGACTACGCGGCCAAGAAGTCGGGCAAGCTCAAGAAGGGCAAGTGCAGCCTGCGCGACTACAACGAGATCTGCGCCAAGGCCGTGGCTCAACAATGCGGCTGCAGCGAAGCCTGCATCAAGGAGCAGCTCGACAGCCAGATCAGCCCGAAGTCGGAGCTGGACAAGAACGTCAAGCACTGGAACTCCGGCAGCGCCGAGCTGAGCAAGGATCCCGGCCTGCAGGCCAAGCTAGACAAGGCCTACGCGCCGGCCGGCACCACGGGCCGCACCTGATTGCCATCAGACACCACAGGGAATCACAACATGGACCATTCGCTCTCCACCTTCCTCAGCGGCGCCGCCCGCTACCACGACTTCATCTTCTTCGCGAAGTCGCTGGACGAGCTCGAGAAAGACGACACGGTCAACTCCACCTTCCTCTTCATCGACGGTGACAAGACCGCGCGCTTCGGCGAGCCCACCGGCTGGACGGCGCTCTCGATGGCCGTGATCAAGGAAGGCGACCGGCTGGTGGTGTGCGCCCTCGGCCCCAACGGCGAGCTGTGGGAAGGACACCCCGCCGACGGCAGCAGCGTCACCGGCGAGATCGGCATCGGCGAACATGCCTGGCGCTCGCTGGCGGTGATCGACGGCGAGGTCTACGCCTGCGGAATGGACCGCACGGTGGCGGTGCGCACCGGCAAGCTCACGTGGAAAGCCTTGAACGCACCCGCCGCGAAGGACGACAAGCTCATCATCGGCTTCGAGTCCGTCGACGGCTTCTCGTCCAAGGACCTCTATGCCGTCGGCTGGCAGGGCGAGATCTGGCAGCGCAAGGGCAGCAAGTGGCGGCAGATCGACTCGCCCGTCTCGGCCACGCTCAGCGCCGTGTGCTGCGCGGAGGACGGCGTCGTCTACGCGGTGGGCGCCAACGGCACGATGCTCAAGGGCCGCGACGACACCTGGACCGAGATCGACACCGGCCTCGAAGCCAACCTGCACGATGTTCGCGATTTCGAAGGCAAGGTCTACGTCGTGAGCGATTTCGACATCTACGAACTGGTCGACGACACGCTGGAACTCGTCGACCTCGCCGACGACGAAGAGACCGGCTCTTGCCTGCATCTGCTCAAGGGCGCCGACGGCCTGGTCTCGCTGGGCCAGAAGGACGTGTTCAAGCTGCACGGCGGCCAGTGGACGCGGGTGGTCTGACAGCGCCCATGCAAGTCCTGGAACGCAAGCCGGTCCCCATCGTCGTCTGGCAGCACGTGGAGTCGGCGGCCAGCCTGCGCCGCACGCGGACGGTGCTCGTGCGCGCGCCCCATGTGCGCCTGTTGCACCTGCGCCGGCTCGACGACCGCCTGGCCGCGCAGCTTGACGGCGTGGCCGTGGCGGGCGACGCAGGCCGCGCCGTCGCGCAGGCCGCGCTCGAGAGCCCGGGCGTCGGCGAACTCTTCACCGCGACCGCGAACGCGCTCGTCACGCAGGACAACGCCACGCTCGCCCGGATGCTGGCGCTGGCCGAGGCCTTGCCGGCGGCCATGCCGGGCCTGCTCTCGGCCTTCGGATGGGTCACGCCGCAGGCCCTGCGCGGCGTCACCAAGGCGCTGCTCGACGCGGCGACTCCATTCGCGCGTGAGGTCGGCCTGGCCGCCTGCGCGATGCACGGCGTGAGCCCGGCCGCAAGCCTGCTCAAAGGGGCCGCCGAGGAATCCCCGTCGCTGCGCGCGCGTGCGCTGCGCTACCTGGGCGAAGCGGGTGTGAAGGACGGCCTGCTGCCCTGCCTCAAGGCGCTCGCCGACGAAGACCTGGGCTGCCGCTTCCATGCCGCGCGCTCGGCCGCGCTGCTCGGTGACCGGCAGGACAGCCTCGCCGCGCTGGGTGCGCTGGCCGCGGCGCCCGGGCCGTGGCAGCGGCCTGCTCTCCTGTTCCTGCTGCGCTTCGCCGCCCCCACCGACGCCCACCGCCTGCTGCAGCCACTGGCCCAGCAAGCTGCGCAGGCGCGCCTGCTGGTGCAGGCGGTCGGCGCAGGCGGCAATCCGCACTACGTGACCTGGCTCGTCAAGCAGATGGAAGACCCCAAGCTTGCACGTGTGGCCGGTGAGTCCTTCAGCCTCATCACCGGACTCGACCTCGCCCACCTCGACTTCGACGTGCGCAACCCGCCCGAGCCCGCCAATGGCCCGACCGAGGATGCCGCCGACGAACAGGTCGCGCTCGACGAAGACGAGAGCCTGCCCTACCCCGACGTTGCCAAGGTCCACGCCTGGTGGTCGGCGCATGGCAGCCGCTTCACGCCCGGCGCGCGCTACCTGATGGGCCAGCCGGTGGACCCCGCCCAATGCCTCGCCGTGCTGCGCACGGCCTTCCAGCGCCAGCGCGCCGCCGCCGCCGAAACCCTCTGCCTGCTGCAGCCGGGCACGCCGCTGTTCAATGTGGCGGCGCCCGCCTCGCGGCAGGAGCGACAGCTCCAGAAAATGAGCTGAATTGTTCTCGCCCGGCCGCAGTCGCGCCGTGCCGTGAAGCCCGCCTGCCGACACAATTCCCGCGGCATCCGGCAGGCGGTTGCCGCAATCCCTCAACCCATCTCTCCAGCAGTCCCCATGAAAAACACTCCGGTTCTTGTCTCCCTGTTCGCTGCAGCCGCCGTGCTGTCCGGTTGCGCATCCAACTCCT
>DASWSY010000158.1:0-1782 GCA_036402415.1 Rhizobacter sp.
ACATCGTGCAGGGCCGCCTCACCCCCGGGCAGAAGCTGCCCAACGAAGCCACGCTGGCCGCGCGCTTCGGGGTGAACCGCCACACGTTGCGCCAGGCGGTGCAATCGCTGGCGCAGGAAGGCTTCGTGCGGGTGGCCCACGGCAGCGGCACCTACGTGCGCGAGCTGGTGCTCGACTACGCGCTCCAGCGCCGCACCCGCCTGTCGCAGAACCTCGCCGCCGCCGGCGAGACGGCCGACCGCGAACTGCTCGGCCACGAAACCGTGCGCGCGAGCGAGTGGGCGCGCGACCTCGCCGTGGCCGCCACCGCCAAGGTGCAGGTGCTCTACACCCGCGCCAAGGTGCGCGGGCGGCCGATCAGCCTCACGACTGCGGCCTACCCGCTGCCGCGCCTGGCCGGCATGGCCGAGGCGCTGGCCGAGCACGGCAGCATCACCCGGGCGCTGCAGGCCCTGGGCGTGGCCGACTACACCCGCGCGCGCAGCGTGGTCTCGTGCCGCCTGCCGAGCGTGGAAGAGGCCGACGCGCTGGCCCGCCCCGCCACCCAGCCGGTGCTGGTGGTGCGCTATGTCAACGTCGACGGGCGCGGCGTGCCGGTGGAAGCCGGGCGCACGCTGTTTGCTGCGGATGCGGTGCAGCTCACGGTCGAGCCCGAGCCGCAGGAGAGATGAGCGCCACACCGCACCGCTACGCCGTCTACTACGCCCCGCCGCCGGCGCACCTCTTGTGGCGCGCGGGCTGCGAGTGGCTGCAGCGCGATCCCTCGGCGGCAGACGCGCCGCCGCCACGCCGCGACCACGTGCGCGAGCCTTGGCGCTACGGCTTCCACGCCACGCTCAAGCCACCGTTCCGCCTGGCCGAGGGGCGTGACGAGGCCAGCCTGGTCGAGGCCGCGGCGCGACTCGCGCAGCGCACGCCCGGCTTCGAGATGCCGGCCCTGTCGGTGCAGTGGCTGAGCGGCTTTCTCGCGCTGCGGCCGGTCGAGCCGCTGTCGCGCCGCCACCCCCTGCACCGGCTGGCCGACGACTGCGTGGCCCAGCTCGATGCCTGGCGCGCCCCGCCCACGCCCGAGGAGACGCAGCGCCGCCAGAAGCTCAAGCTCGACGACGAGCAGCAAGGCCTGCTGCAGCGCTTCGGCTACCCGCACGTGATGGGGCGCTGGCGCTTCCACATGACGCTCACGGACGCGCTGCCGCACGACATGGGGCTGCGCGCCACGCTGCAGCGCGAAGCGGAGCGGCACTTCCGGGCCGCGCTCGCGCAGCCGCTGGTCTGCGACGCGCTGTGCCTTTTCGTCGAACCCGCGCCGGGCCAGCCCTTCCGGCTGGCGCAGCGCCTGCCGCTCGGATAGGGCCGCGACGGCAGAATGGCCGCCTCCCGGAATTGCAGCAAATGCGACGCACCCCTCCTGTCATCGGCACGCCACGCGGCGACACGACACTGCCCGGCCGTCCCCGCCACGCCCCGCTGCGCGCCATGACCCTTGCCGCCCCACCCGAGCTCCACGACGAACGTGCGTCGCGCCTGCGCGAGCTGAGCCCGCAGCTCGTGGTGGTGGTGGGCGCCTCGGGTGCCGGCAAGGACGCGGTGATCCAGGCCTGGGTGCAGGGCTTTGCCGCCGCGCAACGCCCGCACGTGGCGCGGCGCGTGATCACGCGCGCGCGCCACCCGAGCGAAGACCATGAGCCGGTGTCGGTGGGCGCCTTCCAGCAACTGCTCACCGCCGGGCGCCTGGCCTTCCACTGGACGGCGCATGGCCTGCACTACGGCGTGCGCTGGGAG
>DASWSY010000159.1:0-9577 GCA_036402415.1 Rhizobacter sp.
ATATTTCATACCACTCAGTTCAGCGTGGAGTGGGCCATGGCCAGAGCCATCATCAGATTCAGGGAACTTCGCTCAGGAGAGCGCTTCAAACCCCTCGCCGGCGCACCCTGTGGGCCGGTAGCGACCAGTTCTATGCTGCACAGCCGGCCGGTTGATCCGGCTGGAATCCCGGGGCGGTTTTCCTCCTCCCTCCTCCCTCCCTTGTTCCCCCCGGGGCGCTGTGCAGCAATCTTTATTTCGCGGCCCGCCTGCCTCACCGGCGTTCCGCACCCCACTGACGGCCTGACGCGGGCGGTGGCATGAGCCGCCGCGTTGCCGTCATCGGCTCGGGCATCTCGGGCCTGGCCACCGCGTACTCGCTCGCGGGCGATGCGAGCGTCACCCTCTTCGAGGCCGGCGCCTATTTCGGCGGCCACACGAACACGGTCGACGTGACGCTCGACGGGGTCACGCATGGCGTCGACACCGGCTTCCTCGTCTTCAACGAGCGCACCTACCCGCAGCTGATCCGCCTCTTCGGCGAACTCGGCGTGGCCACCGCCGTGTCGGACATGTCGTTTTCCGTGCAGGTGCCCGACCTCGGCCTGGAGTGGAGCGGCAGCGACCTCAACACCGTCTTCGCGCAGCGCCGCAACCTCCTGCGGCCGGCCTTCCTGCGCATGCTGCGCGACATCCTGCGCTTCAACCGCCTCACCACCACGCTCGCGGTGAGCGGCGCCGAGGCAGCCCTGCAACAGCCCATCGGCGATTTCCTCGCCGAGCACCGCTTCTCGGCCGCCTTCCGAGACTGGTACTTCCTGCCCATGATCGGCTGCATCTGGTCGTGCCCGACCGACCAGATGCTGCGCTTCCCGATCGCCACCATGATCCGCTTCTGCCACAACCACGGGCTGCTGCAGGTGGCGAACCGGCCGCGCTGGTTCACGGTGACCGGCGGCGCGCGCGAGTACGTGCGCAAGATGCTGCCGCGCATTCCCGACGCCCGCCTGAACACCCCCGTACGCAGCGTGCGCCGCCTGCCCGACGGCGCCATCGTCAGCACCGACCGCGGCAGCGAACGCTTCGACGAGGTCGTGCTGGCCTGCCACAGCGACCAGTCGCTCGCCCTGCTGGCCGACCCCACGCCCGATGAACGCGCCGTGCTTGGCGCCATCCGCTACCACCGCAACCGCGCCGTGCTGCACACCGACACCTCGGTGCTGCCGACACGCCCGCTCGCCTGGGCCGCCTGGAACTACGAACGCGCCACCGACGCGCCGCGCGAAGAAGCGGCGGTGTGCCTGCACTACCTGCTCAACAAGCTGCAGCCGCTGCCCTTTCGGCAGCCGGTGCTGGTGTCGCTCAACCCGGTGCGCGAGCCCGAGGCCGCGAGCGTGCACGGCGAGTTCGACTACGCCCATCCGGTGTTCGACCGCGCCGCGATCGCCGCACAGTCGCGCGTGCCCGCGCTGCAAGGCCGGCAGCACACCTGGTTCTGCGGCGCGTGGACCCGCTACGGCTTCCACGAAGACGGCCTGATGTCGGGCCTGGCGGTGGTGGACGGCCTGCGCCGCCGCTGGGTGGACGAGTCCTTGCCGGTGCCGGCGCGCGAGGCCGCATGAACACGCCCGCGGCCCCGCTGATCGGCTTTGGGCAGGTGCGCCACACGCGCCTGCGCCCGGTCGTGAACGACTTCGTCTACCGCACCTATTTCCTGATGCTGCCCATGCGCAGCCTGCAGGCGCAGCCCTGCGAGGCGCTGCGGCGCAACCGCTTCGGCCTCGTGAGCTTCCACGACCGCGACCACGGCGACGGCCGCGACGACAGCCTGGCGTGGCTCGACGATCTGCTGCAGCGCGAAGGCATCACCGATGCCGACGGCGAGGCCTGGCTGCACTGCTACCCGCGCGTGCTCGGCCATACCTTCAAGCCGGTGAGCTTCTGGTATTGCCACCGGCGCGACGACTCGCTCGCCGCCATCGTGGTCGAGGTCAACAACACCTTCGGCGAGCGCCACTGCTACCTGCTGCGCGGCCCCGACCTGCGCTTCGGCGAAGAGCTGCGCGTCGACAAGGTCTTCCACGTGTCGCCGTTCTGCAGCGCGAGCGGCGGCTACCGCTTCCGCTTCCTGCGCACCGCGCTGCATCCGCGGACCGATGCCGCGCGTATGGACGGGCAGAGAACGGTGGTGCGCATCGACCATGACGACGAGCACGGCCCGCTGCTGCAGACCAGCGTGTCGGGCCGGCTCGAACCCTTGACCGGGGCCTCGGTCCGGCGCGCCTTCTTCGGCATGCCGCTGATGACGGTCTTCGTGGTCGCGCGCATCCATTGGCAGGCGCTCAGGCTGTGGATGCGGCACGTGCCGTTCTTCCGCAAGCCCGAGCCGCCCCGGGCCTTCGTCACCCGCTGAACGCCTAGTCGAGAGAGCACACGATGAACACCACGACCGACGCCACGCTGAACCTGCATCGCCTCGCCGCGCTGCCCGAGGGCGCACCTGCCGCCGCACGCGCCGTCTTCCACCTGCTCGGCCGCCTGCAGCACGGCAGCCTGGACGTGCAACTGCCCGATGGCAGCCACGCCCGCTTCGGCGCTGCGCACGGCCTGCGCGCCGCCATCCGCCTGCGCAACTGGAACGTGTGCGCCGCGGCGCTGCGCTCGGGCGACATCGGCTTCGCCGAAAGCTTCATCGCCGGCGACTGGACGACGCCCGACCTCCCCACGCTGCTCAAGCTCTTCATCGCCAACCGCGACGAGATCGAACGTGTGGTCTACGGCAGCTGGTGGGGATCGCTGCTCTACCGCATGCGGCACCTCTTCAACCGCAATTCGCGCACCGGCAGCAAGAAGAACATCCACGCGCACTACGACCTGGGCAACGAGTTCTACCGCCTGTGGCTCGACCCGACGATGAATTATTCGAGCGCCTGGTTCGAGGGTGACGCGAGCGGCGATCTGGTCCAGGCCCAATGGGCCAAGGTGCGGCGGGCGCTGCGCGAGTGCGACGTGAAGGCCGGCGACCGGGTGCTCGAGATCGGCTGCGGCTGGGGGGCGCTCGCCGAAAGCGCGGCCCGCGACTTCGGCGCCTCGGTGACCGGCGTGACGCTCTCCAGCGAACAGCTCGCCTGGGGCCAGCAGCGCCTGAGCGACGCGGGCCTGTCGGGCGAACTGCGCTTCCAGGACTACCGCGACATCGACGACGGCCCCTTCGACGCCATCTGCTCGATCGAGATGTTCGAGGCCGTCGGCCGCGAGTACTGGGACGGCTACTTCGACACCCTCAGGCGCAACCTCAAGCCCGGCGGCAAGGCCTGCATCCAGAGCATCACGATCCGCGACGACCTGTTCGAGCGCTACGTGAAGTCGACCGACTTCATCCAGCAGTACATCTTCCCTGGCGGCCTGCTGCCGAGCCCCAGCGCCTTCCGCGAGGCGGCTGCGAAAGCCGGCCTGCGCGTGGTGAACGAGCTTTCGTTCGGCACCGACTATGCCGAGACGCTCAAGCGCTGGCGCGAGCGTTTCCTCGCCGAGGACGCCCGTGTGCGCCGCCTCGGTTTCGACACCCGCTTCATGCGCATCTGGGAGTTCTACCTCGGCTACTGCGAGGCGGCCTTCGCCATGGGCAACACCGGCGTCATGCAGTTCACGCTGCAGCGCGACTGAGACACGGCATGCTCGCGCGCCGCGCCTTCCTTGCCGCACTGCTGGCCCTGCCCTGGGCGGGCGCGCAGGCACGGCCGTCCGAACTGGGCGCCGAGCTGCCGGGCGCGCGCCTGCTCGGCCAGGGCCTGCTGCGCTTTCTCGGCCTGCGGGTCTACGACGCGCGGCTGTGGGTGAGCGAGGGCTTCAAGCCGGAGGAGTACCTGCGGCACCCGATCGCCCTCGAACTCGAATATGCACGCGAACTCGTCGGCAAGCGCATCGCCGAACGTTCGCTGATCGAGATGCGCAAGGTGGGCGAGGTGCCCGAGGAAAAGGCGGCCGCCTGGCTGGCGGCAATGGAGCAGGCCTTTCCCGATGTGAAGGCCGGCGACCGCATCACCGGCCTGTACCGGCCCGGCGAGGGCATGCGCTTCTTCGTGAACGGCAAGGCCGGCCGCGAAGTGCGCGACGCCGCCTTCGCCGCGCTCTTCATCGGCATCTGGCTGTCGCCACGCACCTCGGAGCCAGCCCTGCGGCGCACGCTGCTGGGCCTGTCATGAGCGCCGTGGCCAAGCCGTCCGCTGCCACCGCCGCTCGCGGATGGGACGGGCTGCGCTATGGCGCGCCCGGTTTCCCGCTCGCCTTTGTCGCCCTGCCGCTCTACGTGGCACTGCCCAACCACTACGCCGCGGCGTTCGGCGTGCCGCTGGCCGCGCTGGGCGCCGTTCTGCTCGCGGCACGCCTGCTCGACGCCATCGTCGACCCGTGGATCGGCCGCGCGGCCGACGCCCTGCTCGACCGTTCGGCGCGTGCGGCGTGGCTGGCCATGGCGGGCGCTGCTGTCGTGCTCGCACTGGGCTTTCGCGGGCTCTTCTTTCCCGAGGTCGCAACGGACGACACCACCGCGCTGCTGGCGTGGTGCGGCGGGCTACTCGTGGTGACCTACCTGGCCTACAGCGTGATGAGCGTCGTGCACCAGGCCTGGGGCGCGCGGCTGGGCGGCAACGAGGCCCAGCGGGCCGGCGTCGTCGCCTGGCGCGAGGGGCTCGCACTGTGCGGGGTGCTGGTGGCAAGCGTGCTGCCGTCGATGGCGGGCCTGCAGGCGAGTACGGTGGTGTTTGCGGCAGCGCTGTGCGTGGCGCTCGCCCTGCTGCGGCACGCGCCGGCGCCGCAGTGGCCCGCCTCAACCGCGCCTCGCTCCCTGCGATTGCCGCTGGCCACGCCGGCCTTTCGCCGCCTGCTGGCGGTCTACCTGCTCAACGGCATCGCGAGCGCGGTGCCGGCCACGCTGGTGCTCTTCTTCATCCGCGACCGCCTGCAGGCCCCAGCCTACGAGCCGCTCTTCCTCGCGAGCTACTTTGCCGCGGCGGCGCTGTCGGTGCCGTTGTGGGTGCGGCTCGTGGCGCGGATCGGTCTGGCGCGCAGCTGGCTCGCGGGCATGGGTCTCGCGGTGCTGGTGTTCGCTTGGGCAGCAGCGCTCTCGGCCGGCGACGTCGCGGCCTACACCGCCGTCTGCGCACTGAGCGGCGTGGCGCTGGGGGCAGACCTCGCGCTGCCGGCCGCGCTGCTGGCCGGCGTGGTGCAGAACGCCGGCCACGCCGGGCGTGCCGAAGGTGCGTACTTCGGCTGGTGGAACTTCGCCACCAAGCTCAACCTGGCGCTCGCCGCCGGCGTGGCCCTGCCGGCGCTGCAGGCCTTCGGCTACGCCCCCGGCACGCAGAGCGCGCAGGCGCTCAGCGCGCTCACCATCGCCTATTGCGTGCTGCCGTGTGCGCTCAAGCTCGTCGCCGCCGCGTTGCTGTGGATCTACTGGATCAAGGAGTCACGATGAAAAGAATGCTGATGGCGCTCGGCTGCGCGCTGGTCCTCGCAGGCTGCGCGTCGCCCACGCCGGCCGACTATGCCGCCGAGAAACCCGTGCTCGACCTGCAGCGTTACTTCAACGGAAACGTGGTGGCGCATGGCATCTTCACCGACCGCTCCGGCAAGGTCGTGAAGCGCTTCACCGTGCAGATGACCTGCACCTGGACCGGCGACAACGGCGTGCTCGACGAGGCCTTCAGCTACAGCGACGGCACGCGCGACCGCCGCGTCTGGCGCCTGAAGAAGCTGCCCGACGGGCGCTACACCGGCACCGCCGACGACGTGGTCGGCACCGCCAGCGGCCAGGTCGCAGGCAATGCCTTCCAGTGGGCCTACACGCTCAAGCTGCCGGTGGACGGCAAGGTCTACGAGGTGCAGTTCGACGACTGGATGTTCCTCGTGGACGACCGCGTGATGCTCAACAAGGCGGTGATGCGCAAGTTCGGCATCCGCCTGGGCGAGGTCACCCTCGCGTTCCAGAAGACGAGCTGAGGCGAGACGCACCCCATGGCCCTCAATCCCCCCATCACCGACTGGAACGGCCTCGTCGTGTGGCTGGTCGGTGCCTCCAGCGGCATCGGCCGTGCGACGGCGTCGGCGCTGCACGCACGTGGCGCGCAGGTCATCGTGTCGGCACGCAACGTGGCGGCGCTCAAGGCCTTCGAGGCCGCGCACCCGGGCAGCGTCGGGCTGCCGCTGGACGTGACCGAGCGCGAAGAGGTCGGCCGAGCCGCGCGCCAGCTCGTGCTGCACCACGGCCGCATCGACCTCGTGCTGTACTGCGCCGGCTACTACAAGGCCATGCGCGCCACGCAGTTCGACCTCGACGAGGCGATGCGCCACCAGCAGGTCAACTACGTGGGCGCGCTGTATTTGCTCGACGCGGTGCTGCCCGTGCTGCAGCAGCAGCGCGGCGGCCACCTGAGCCTGGTGTCGAGCGTGGCCGGCTATCGTGGCCTGCCGAATTCGCTGGCCTACGGGCCGACCAAGGCCGCCTTGATCAACCTCGCCGAGACGCTCTACATGGACCTGCACCCGCTCGGCATCGGCGCCTCGGTCGTCAACCCGGGCTTCGTCGAGACGCCGCTCACCGCGCAGAACGAATTCGAGATGCCCGCGCTGCTGACGCCCGAGCAGGCCGCCGCCGAAATCCTGAGGGGCTGGGCGCAGGGGCGCTTCGAGATCCACTTCCCCAAGCGTTTCACGCTCTGCCTGAAGGCGCTCACGCATGTGAGCGATGCGCTGTATTTCCGCGCCATCCGCTGGAGCACCGGCCTGTGAGCAGCACCCCGCACGCGCCGCGCTGCGCCGACCCGCGCGTGGCGCGGCTCGTCGAGCTCTTCGAGCACTTCAAACGCGAGGACGTGGACCGGCTCGGCGAGTACTACGCGCCACGCGCGCACTTCAAGGATCCGTTCAACGACGTGCGCGGCCTCGCCGCGATCCAGCAGGTGTACCGGCACATGTTCGACGCGCTCGACGAACCACGCTTCGTGGTGCGCGACATCATCGTGCAGGGCGACCAGTGTTTCCTGAGCTGGGACTTCCTCTTCCGCTTCAAGCGCTACCGCGACGGCGTGCAGACGGTGCACGGCGGCTCGCAGCTCCAGCTCGATGCGATCGGCCTCGTGCTGCACCACCGCGACTACTGGGACGCCGCCGAGGAGCTGTACGAAAAACTGCCGGTGATTGGCGGCCTGATGCGCTGGCTCAAGAAGCGGGCCGCGTCGTAGTCACTTGAAGCTCACCGACACCGGCGCCGCCTCCGGCAGGCCGATGTACGACACGGTCACGCCCAGTCCGGCGCGCGGCGGCAGCAGCGGCGAGAACGAGCCCACGCTGATGAGGTCGCCAGGCTTCATGGCCAGGCCTTCCTTGGCCAGGGCTTCGGCCAGCCACACCACCGCGTTGAGCGGGTGGCCCAGCACGTCGCTGCCCCTGCCGCGCGCAAGCTCGGCGCCCCGCGTGTCGTTCATCACCACGGTCATGTCGCGCAGGCCGTCGAGCAGTGCATAGCGTTCGGCGCGCGTGGGTGGAACGGCGATCGGCGTGCCCAGGATCCCCAGGCGCGCGCCGACGTTGATGGCGCTGATGGCATGGCCGTCGAGCTGCGGCGGCGCCTGCACCACGAGGTCGGGCAGTTCGATGAACGGGATGACCTGGTCGATCGCGTCGAGCACGTCCGCCGGGGTCTTGGCCTGGTGGATGGACGTGCTCTTCACGCGCACCAGCAGGTCGGCCTCGTACAACGGGCGTGCGCCGAAGCCCGCCTCGACGCTCGTGCCCGCGGGCAGCAGCATGCTGCGGTAGAGCACGCCCCACACCGGGCGGTCATGGTTGAAGCGCTTCTGCACGGCCGGGTTGGTGAGGCCCGCCTTGTAGCCCACCACCGCGCCGTGTCGCGCCGCAAGATGCGTGAGCAGCTTTGCGCGGCTGCAGGCCGCGTCGGCCTCGTTCAGGCCCTTGGGGTTCGCAGCCGGTGTCCTGGCGGCCAGCGCCTCGGCCAGCGCGGCCACCTCGGCATCACCCAGGCACGCGGCCTGCGCCGCGAAGGAGGAACCGGCCACGAGGGCGGCGGCAAGTGCGAGGCGCAGTGCGTGCATGGCGAGTTTCTCCTACTTGAGCCAGCCCTTGCGGTTGAAGTACCAGAAGGGCGAGATGATGCTGACGAGCATCAGGCCGATGGCGAACGGATAGCCGAAGCGCCAGTTCAGCTCGGGCATGGCCTGGAAGTTCATGCCGTAGATGCTGGCGATCAGCGTCGGCGGCAGCAGCGCCACGCTCGCCACCGAGAAGATCTTGATGATCTTGTTCTGGTTGATGTTGATGAAGCCGACGATGGCGTCCATCAGGAAGTTGATCTTGTCGAAGAGGAAGGCGGTGTGCGAGTCGAGCGAGTCGATGTCGCGCAGGATCTGGCGCGCTTCCTCGAACTGCTCGGCGTTGAGCATGCGGCTGCGCATCATGAAGCTCAGGGCGCGGCGCGTGTCCATCACGTTGCGGCGGATGCGGCCGTTCAAGTCTTCCTCTTTCGCGATGGCGGCGAGCGCCTGGCCGGCGGCCTGGTCGTTGACCTCCTCCTTCAGCACGCGGGCGCTGACCTTCTCGAGGCTGTCGTAGATGCCTTCGAGCGCATCGGCGCTGTACTCGGCGTCGGCGTCGTAGAGCTTGAGCAGCACGTCCTTCGCGTCTTCGATCAGCGCCGGGATGCGGCGCGCCCGCAGGCGCAGCAGGCGGAACACCGGCAGGTCTTCGCCGTGGATGGAGAACAGCACCTTGTTGTGCAGGATGAAGGCCACGCGCACGTTGCGCGGCGTGTCGTCGTCGTCGATCAGGAAGTCGGAGCGGATGTGCAGCTCGCCGTTGTCTTCCTCGTAGAAGCGCGCCGACTCCTCCAGGTCGTCGTCGACCACGTCCTCGGGGATGGTCACGCCGAAGCGTTCGGCGATCCAGGTCTTCTCTTCGGGCGTGGGCGCCTCCAGGTCGACCCACACCGGGAGCACGACGGCGAGTGCGCCGGGGCTTTCGATTTCTTCTTGGAACAACCGGCCGTTGGCCAGCGTGAACACGTTGAGCATGCAGGGCTCCGACAGGTCCGCACGGGCTGCATGGAAGCACCGTGGGTGTGGCCAGGAAAGGGAGAGGGATTGCGCGGGAACCGTCTCACCCAGGGCCACGGGCGCATCACCGGGAGGCGTGCACCTGTCGAGCGTCAGAGCGGACGGTCACCGAGGGTGACTGCTGTCCATATGCGGGGGTCGCACTCCGTGTACGAAACGGCGGATTATCACACCCGAATGAAAGCACCATCAAGTCGATGCAACCCGCGAAAAACGCGCAAAACCGGCAGGTCCGTGACGAAAAAGACGCCGGATTGATCCGACGCAGAAATACGCGCAAACAGGCCTGCCCGCGTCGTTGTCACCCGCTTGTCACTCTCCGGATTCGGGCGCACACTGGTTTCGACTTCTGCGATTTCCCGCCTCCTCTTCCTCTTCTCCCCCTCCCCCCTTCCCAGCCTTTCCTTCCCCGCTTTTCCCACCCGCCTTGCGAAAGGAGTCCCCGATGAATTTGACGATCAGCGGCCATC
>DASWSY010000160.1:0-8271 GCA_036402415.1 Rhizobacter sp.
AGGGAAGAGACGAAGGACAGGTTCATGGCAGGTCTCCAGTCGAATCGTTTTGTTCACCGTTTGGTGAATTGGAGGCCGATTCTGATCCCGCCCGCGACCACGCGTCAACCGGTTCCGGTAGAGTTTTTCAGTCCCTCAGGACATACCCCAGGATCACGTCGCAGATGTGCGAGAGCCGCTCGTTGAGCGCCTTGGGCGCCATCAGGTCACGCCCGAAGATGGCCGACAGCGTGTGCTGGTTCGAGAGGTAGAAGTAGGCGATGCCCGCGATGGAGATGTAGAGCTGCAGCGGGTCGACCCCGCCGCGGAAGACACCGCTCGCGCGTCCGCGCTCGAGGATGCGCCCCAGCGCCTCGATCAGCGGGGTGTTGAGCGCGCGGGCCCGCTCAGAGCCTTCGATGTGGCGGGCGCGGTGCAGGTTCTCGCTGTTGAGCAGCGTGAGGAACTCCGGGTGCGCCAGGTAGTAGTGCCAGGTGAACTCGGTGAGCTGGCGCACCGCCTTTTCGGGCGGCATGTCGTCGAGGTGGAGCTGCCGCTCGGCCTCGCGGATGTTGCGGTAGGCCTCTTCGAGCACGGCGCTGAAGAGGCTGTCCTTGTCGGCGAAGTAGTAGTAGATGAGCTTCTTGTTGAGATTCGCCCGCTCGGCGATGCGGTCCACCCGCGCCCCGCCCAGGCCATGCTCGGCAAACTCGTCGCGCGCCGCCAGCAGGATGATCTCGCGCGAGCGCTCGGCGTCCCGCGTGCGCGGCGCGGGCTCGGTGGCGGCGGTGCGCTTGGTGGCGCGTGCGGGCGTGCGGACGGTGGGGCGTGCGGGCTTGGTGCTCATGTGGGCGGGAGGATAAGGGCTCCCGCACAAGTCACCAATTGGTGATCAACGCGATGCATGCCGCTTGCGTGCGATGCGCCTGCCTACAATCGCGGCTCTTCGAGAGGGGCCGTTAGCTCAGTTGGTTAGAGCAGAGGACTCATAATCCTTTGGTCGCTGGTTCGAGCCCAGCACGGCCTACCAAGTTTGTGATCCGTTGCCCCTGCGGATCGATCCGGACAGCAGCGGGCAACCAGGGATGATCGCGCACGGCCAACTTCAAACCTCGTTTGAGCTCGGCTCCCGGTAGGCTTCGAACTGGCGAGAGCCCATATGCGCAACCTGGCCCCGGCTACACAACTGCCCCGGTGACCGACCCACTCCGTTCCGATGCCTGACATCCCAAAGAATCCCGAGCCCGCTTCGGGCACGACTCCCGATGCGACGCTGAACACGCCGGCCCAGGCGACGCACCCTGCTTCCGGCGTGACTGTCGCATCGGCACCGCGGTCCGAACCCAGCGTGGCCGACACCGGGCGCCTGCTGGCCACGCACTTCCCGGCGCTGTTCGGTGCGGGCGTCATCAAGCCGATCAAGCTTCGCATCCAGGCCGACATCGATCAACGTGCGCCTGGGGTGTTCACCAAGAAGGCGCTCTCTTTTTTCCTTCAGCGCCACACCACCAGGACCGCCTACCTGCGTGCCCTTGTGGCGGAGGGCGCGACACGCGTCGACCTCGACGGCCATCCGGCCGGAGAGATTTCCGCCGAACACCGCGATGCTGCACGCGTGGAACTCGAGCGGCGCCGTGCGCTGGTGGAAGCAAGGAAGCGCGCGGAGCGCGAGGCGGCCCGGGCTTCGCGTGGGCCGACCCAACCGCCACGCCGTTCCGAGCCGGCGGAGGCGTCGCCGGCCGCTTCGCAAGCAGGCGGAGAGCGGCCCGCCACGGTTGGTCGCCCTGACCGATCCACGAAGCCCTCGCAACGCGGCCAGGCGTCACCGCGCTCTCGACCGCCAGGTTCCGGCGCACAACGAGGCCCCGGCAAGCCCGGCGATGCGCATGCGGGTTCGCAGCGGCGCCCGCAAAGGCCACTGCCCGAACGGCATGTCGATGCACGTGGGCAAGAGCCCGCAAAGGCACGCGCCCAGCACATGACTCCCGAGCAGGTTGCCGAGGCTGACGGGCGCCAACAGCGCGCCTTGCTGCTGCGCAGCTTCGAACAGAGCCCACTGTCGAAGGCGAACTTTGGAGCCTTGAAGGGGCTGAGCGAGGAAGCCCTGGACGCGCTTCTCACCCTTGCGCGGCAGGAGCGCGGCTCACGCTAGCAGGCATGAGCCTCCCCTCCTAACGGAGCTGCCCGGCATCCAGCGACAAGTTCTGGAACACCTGGCGGGCGCACAACGCGAACAGCACGAAGAGCGGCAGCATCAACAGCACGGAGCCCGCGAAGAGAGCGTTCCAGGGCGCTTCGACCGCGCCGATCAGCGAGCGCATGGCCAGGGGCGCGGTGTAGCGGGCCATGTCGTGCATCGTGGTCATGGGGCTCATCACGTCGTTCCACGAGCTGAGAAAGGCAATCAGCCCCAGGGCCCCGAGCGCCGGCGTCGACAGCGGCAGCACGATGCGCCAGTAGATGCCCAGGCTGCTGCATCCGTCGAGCCGCGCGGCCTCGACCACGCCGAGGGGTACCGCACGGCCGATGTACTGGCGCATCAGGAAGATGCCGATGGCACTCGACGCGCCGGGCACGATGAGCGATTGGGCCGTGTCCATCCAGCCGAGGCCGTTGATCAGAAGGATGTGCGGGATCATGCGCAGGAAGCCGGGCAGCAGCAGCGTCGACAGCAGGACCGCAAACAGCAGCTCGCGCCCCTTGAACTTCATCAACGCGAAGGCATAGCCGGCCAGCGAACACAGCAGCATCTGCAGGACGGCCGTGCTGGCCGAGACGCGCAGGCTCATCTCCAGGTTCTGCCAGAAGTGCGGGCGCAGCGCGAGCAGCTCGGCCAGGTTGGCCTGGAAGGCCGAGCCGAACCAGAAGGGCGGCGGCGCCGCGCGGATGGCGTCTTCGGTATGCGTCGCGAACACCAGCATCAGGTAGAACGGCAGCACCATCAGCACGCCCACCGCGCCCACGGCCACCTTCGAGATCGGCTGGTGGCGGCCCCAGCGCCAGCGCCAGGTGTGCTCGACCGTCCGCACGGGCAAAGCGGTCACCCCAGCCGTCAAGGCGGCGCGGGCCGGCGTGGGCCAGCGGCGGCGGGCCGCGTCGAGCACGGGGCGCTCGACCCAGCGCCACGACAGATCGGCCAGCAGCAGTGATGCGATCAGCACGAAGAACGAGAGCCACGCCCAGCCGCCCACGCTGCGCATGGTGAACACCTTGTAGTCGGGCGCGATGTACACACGCACCAGCTCGATCACCACGAAGTGCCACAGGTAGAGGCCGAACGACCGGGTGGCGACGAATCGGAACACGCGGTTGTCGAGCCACCGATGCAGGCTGTGGCCGAACTGCAGGGCATACAGCGAAAAGGCCACCAACGCGGGAAACATCGGCGTGAGGTACGGCTGCCGTGAAACGCTGTTGACGCCGTGGCCCACCAGCGAATACAGGCCCCACGCGGCGAGCAGGGCCCAGGCCGCGCGGCGGTCGAAATCGGCATTGCTGGGGAAGGGGTCGCGCTGGCGCTGCGCAATCGCCAGCGCCGCCCCGCTGCCCAGCAGGAACTGCGTCATGAAGGTGGCCGGGTTCCAGTAGGGGATCCATTCCTTCGCACCCCCCAGCAGGTCGTAGGCCCAGCCCTTGCCGACGTCGTCGGTCATGAAGGTGGCCACGATCACCAGGTGGGCCACCTGCAAGGCGGCCAGCACCCACAGCAGGTAGACGGCGGCCCGGCGCACGCTGCCGCCCCGCGGCCTGCGCCACAGCGGCCACATCAGGAGCGGCAGCAGGGCATAGCAGATGACCTCGAAGCTGATGCTCCACAGCACCGGGTCGAGCTCCGACGGAAACAGCGTCGTGTAGTGCAGGCCCGAGACGAAGAGCATGCCGGTCACGAAACGCAGCAGCACGTTGGGCGCCTCGGGAATCGCCAGCAGGCCGATGGCGACGCTGACCCCGAGCGCCACCCAGTAGCCGGGCACGATGCGCGCGGCACGGCGCACGGCGTAGTGCGCGAGCGAAGGGGGCGTCGCGTTGGCCAGGTAGTGCTGCCAGAACGGGAACGACAGCAGCGTGCCCGAGAGCACGAAGAAGATGCTGACGCCCATGTCCATGCTCAGGCCCAGGCCCCACAGCGGCTTGAGCACCCACAGGATTGTGGTCTCGCCGTCCAGGCGCTGGAAGATGTGGTGCACCACGACCATCAGGCAGGCGATGGCGCGCAGCCCGGCCACGCCGCGCAGGTCTTCGCCACGGCGCTCGCGTCGGTCATCCACCGGCACCAGCAGCACGCGCTCGAGCCACGCCTGGCCCCGCTTCCGCCAGGGCGCGGCGGCGCTGGCGGCCTTGACCGTGCGCATGTCCGACAGCACGCGCCACAGCAGCAGCACCGCGCCGACGATGGTGGCCAGCACCACGACGGCCATCGCGGCCGTGGCGCCGTAGTCGCCCACCTCGAAGGCCATGTAGCCCATGTAGTCGGCCAGGCTGCGGTAGCTGTTGCTGGCCAGGCCGGAGACCACCGTCAGCGATGCCGCGAACAGGATCATGGGCCGCAACTGCGGCACGATCACGAAGCGCAGGCTCTGCCACGGCGAGGCGCCGTCGAGCCGCGCCGCTTCGAACAGGTCCTTCGGGATGTACTGCAGCGCGCTCACGTACAGCAGCACGTTCCAGCCGAGCTGGCTCCACCACGCGGCCAGGATCCCCAGGCTGAACCCATGCTCCTGGAACCAGCGCACCGGCGTGGCGGAAAAGACGAACGACAAGGGTCGGATGCCGAACACCTGCCAGTCGCCCAAGGCATTGACCGCCACATTCACCAGCCCGCCGGCCCCCGAGCTGAACAAGGCCTGCCACACCACGCCCACCACGACGCCGCCCGCCAGGAAGGGCACGAAGTACAGCGACATGACCGCGGCACGCCAACGCCCGAAGGCCTGGTGGATGAAGACCGCCAGCGGGATGGCCGTGAGGTGCACGAGCACGCCCGCCACCACGGTGCCCGTCCAGGCCCGCGTCAACGCGTGGCCGAACCAGTCGTCCGACAGGAACACCCAGACGAAGTTGTCGAAGCCCGTGAAGCGCAAGGAGCCCAGCCCTTCGAGCGCGTCCCATCGAAACAGCGACACACCCGCCGTGAAGAGCACGGGCAGCAGGCCGAAGGCACCCAGCACGAGCAGGCTGGGCGCGACATACAGGTAGGGCAAGGCCTTGCGCAAGCAGCCTCCAGCAGACGTCGGGGACCGGCGAGATTACCTGCTGGATTCGCTTGTTCCGTTACCGCGGAGTTTCAGTTTGAGGGTGCGGTGGGGCGGCCGTTCACACCTCGTGCGCCGCGACGATGCGCCGCTCGCCGATCAGGAAGGCATCGGCCACGAGCTGGAAGGGGCGCCAATCCACCTCGGAGCGCCCGGCTGCGCACAGCGTAGCGAAGCGCGAATAGAGCCGCGGGTACTCGCCGGCCAGACCGTGCCCGGCAGTCACCACCTGGCCATCGATCCACAGCGTGGCACCCCCTTGCGAGAGCTTCAGGCTGCCGCTGGTGCTGTGCAGCTCGATGTCCCAGCTCTGCTCTCCTTTCTGGCGGAAGTCGAATTCGGCGTCGATGGCCACACCCGCCTGCGAGCGCAGCCGCAACTCGGCGGCGATCGGGGCCTGCTGGTTCTCGGGGAACGACAAGGCCGCACGCTCGACGCAGACTTCGTCGGCCAGCACCTCGGTCAGGATCGACAGCGCATTGATGCCCGGGTCGAACACCCCGAAACCGCCCGGCTCCCAGATCCACTGCTGACCGGGGTGCCACTGGTGCACGTCTTCCTTCCAGACGATGCGCGCGCCGGTGAGCGTCCGGGTGCTGGCCCATTCGCGCGCAGCGTCCACGCTGGCGGCAAATCGCGAGTGCCAGGTCTGGAACAGGGTGCGGCCGTGCAGCGCGGCCTCGTCGGCCAGGAGCGCGATCTGCCGCGTCGTCGCCGCGGGCGGCTTTTCGAGCATCACGTGCTTGCCCGCTCGCAGTGCCGTGAGCGCAGCCTCGAAATGCGCCTGGGGCGGGGTACAGATCGACACCCCATCGAGCTGCGGCATCTGCGCGAGCATGCTCTCGAGGTCGGGGAAGTTCGCCACGCCGTCGACACGCGTGTTGCGGCTTGCGCAGGCGACGAGCTCGAAGTCGGGGCTCTGCTGGAGCGCCGGAATGTGTTGATCGCGGGCGATCTTGCCAATGCCCACCAAGCCGATCTTCAGTTTCATGGTGTGTGGCCCGAGTGAAGCGACGATCTTACGAAACGCCCTCGGCGTGTGCGCTTGACACGAGTCCTGTCGGCGCACAAGACCGCTCTAGCGCAAGAAAAGGCCGCCCGAAGGCGGCCTCTCTGTCGGCGCGGCCCCGGGGGCCCAGGGCGGGGCACCGCTGCAGTTCAGACCTTCAGCGCGGCCATGTAGCTGTCGAAGCGGAATTCCGAAAAGCGGGCCCACAGCAGCTGGTCGCGTTGGAAGGCGCGCATGTCTTGGTGGATCTTCTTGAACTCGGGTGACTTCGCTTCGTGGGCGGCGAACACCTCCATGGAGGCCTTGAAGCCGGCATCCATGATTTCCTTCGAGAAGGGCTTCAGCTGGGTCTTCGCGGCCACCAGGCGCCTCAGCGCGACGGGGTTCAGTGCGTCGTACTTGGCGGTCATGTCGCGTGCCGCGACCTTGGTGGCGGCATCGACGATCGCCTTGTTCTCGGCGGACAGCGCGGCGTAGGCCTTGGTGTTGATGAAGAACTCGAGTTCGGCGCCGCCTTCCCACCAGCCGGGATAGTAGTAAAACGGGGCAACCTTGTTGAAGCCGAGCTTCTCGTCGTCGTACGGGCCGACGAATTCGGTGGCGTCCAGCGTGCCCTTTTCCAGGGCCTGGTACACCTCGCCCGCGGGCATGTTCTGCGCCACCACGCCCAGCTTCTGCATGGCTTCGCCGAAGAGGCCGCCGCCCATGCGCATCTTCAGGCCCTTGAGGTTGGCAACGGTCTTGATCTCCTTGCGGTACCAGCCGCCCATCTGGGTGCCGGTGTTGCCCGCGCTGGCGCTCTTGATGTTGTATTGCGCGTAGAACGCATCCATCAGCTTGCGGCCGTTGCCGTGCTCCATCCAGGCGTCCATCTGGCGCGCGTTCAGGCCGAAAGGCACGGCGCAGCCGAGGGCGAAGATGGCGTTCTTGCCGGTGAAGTAGTAGGGCGCGGTCTGCGCCATTTCGATGGTGCCGCTCTGGATGCCGTCGACCACGCCGAACGCGGGCACCAGCTCGCCGGCGGGGTGCACCGACACTTCGAACTTGCCGCCGGACAGTTCCTTCACCGTGCGCGAGAAGGTCTCGGCACTGCCGAAGATCGTGTCGAGCGATTTGGGGAAGGACGAAGCGAGGCGCCAGCGCAAGGCGGCTTGCGCGTGCACGGCGGGGGCGATGCCCGTGGCGAGCACGCCGGCGATGCCAGCGCGCTGGAGGGCGGAACGACGATGCATGAAGAAAGACTCCTGGGGAAGGCTCGGGAGAGCGTGAAAGTGAGCCAAAGATGGTAAATGCCGACAACAGCGAAAGTTGTCAGGCGGCTGGCTTCACGGCGGAGATGATGCAGGGACTGCCCGACAGGGGAAAGGTTCCCGTCGCGTCGTCAATTCCACCGCCAAGTCCAGATCACATCCACCGCGCTTTCCTCGCCGCTCTGCGCCCGCACCGTGAAGCGCCGCGCCGCGCGGTAGAGAAGCTGCCAGGACCCCGCCGCCGCATTCAGCCCGCGTTCATACGCCACCGACCAGCGCTTCGTGAGCTGCTTGCCGAGCGTGACCACCGTGTCGCGCAGTTCGCCTGATTCGCCGCGGGCGACCGAGAGTTCGTCGATGCCCAGCTTCTTCAGCGTGCCGCCCGAGGGGTTGCCGCGTTCGCCGGCGAGCAGGGCGAGTGCCGCGCGTTGCAGCAGCGCGGTTTCGGCGCGGCCCATGCCTTCGGGTTCGCGGCCGGTGATGAGCCATGAGAGCTTGTCCATCTCGCTCATCTCGGGCTCGCTGTAGAGGCGGATGCGCGGGTCGGCGGCGTTGCCCTGCACGATGACGCCCACCCGGGTGTCGATGTCGGCGCGCACGGCGAGGATGTCCAGCCGCGGTGTCGCGACCTCGCCGTTGAAGTTGATGATGCCGCGCTCGATGGCGAGGTTCTGCCCATAGGCGGTGTAGGTGCCCTCGTCGGTGCGCAGCGTGCCGTTCACTGCCAGCTTGCCGTCGGGCGTGGTCACGCGCAGGCGGCCCTTGAGCAGCGTGTCCAGCC
>DASWSY010000161.1:0-17641 GCA_036402415.1 Rhizobacter sp.
CACTTCCTGCGTGGCAAGGGCACCAACAGCGGCTCCATCCGGGTGAAGCCCGAGCTGGCCCGCATGATCGAATTCCGCGCGCACAACCTGATGGAGGCACGCTGGCAGCTCGGCGAGCCCTTCGACATCGTGTTCTGCCGCAACGTGATGATCTATTTCGATGCGCCCACGCAGCGCCGCGTGCTCGAGCGCATCCACGGCGTGATGAAGCCCAGGAGCCTGCTCTTCGTGGGGCACTCCGAGAATTTCACCGAATCGAAGGACCTCTTCCGCCTGCGCGGCAAGACGGTGTACGAACGGGTGTGAAGCCCTCGCCCAAGCCCACACCGCAGCACATCGACACCCGGACACCATGGCCTTGATCACCTCCTCCAACCCCGCGCCCGGCTCACGGCTGGAGCGGCTCAAGTCGCAAGCGCGCAAGCCCGGCGAGGCCTCGTTCTTCTTCTACGACGCGCACTTCAAGAACGACGCGGTGAAGATCCTGCCCGGCGAGTACTTCGTGCACAACGAGGACATGCTGATCATGACCACGCTCGGCTCGTGCATCGCCGCCTGCATCTACGACCGCAACGCCAAGGTCGGCGGCATGAACCACTTCATGCTGCCCGACGGCGCCGGCGACTCGGGCCGCTACGGCTCGTATGCGATGGAACTGCTCATCAACGAGATGATGAAGCGCGGCGCCAACCGCATGACCATGGAAGCCAAGGTCTTCGGCGGCGGCCAGGTGGTGAGCGGCATGACGACGATGAACGTCGGCGAACGCAACACCAACTTCGTGATGGACTACCTGAAGACAGAGCGCATCCCCATCGTCTCGAAGGACGTGCTCGACGTTTACCCGCGCAAGGTGTGCTTCCTGCCCGGCAGCGGCAAGGCCATGGTCAAGCGCCTGGCACCGACCAACACGGAAGCGCTGATCGCCCAGGACCGCGCAGCCGCCCAGAAGGCCGTGCCCGCCTCGACCGGGGGCGGTTCAGTCGATCTGTTCTGAGGCGCAGAAGGGAGCACGACAACATGCCCAAGACACGCGTGATCGTGGTGGACGACTCGGCGCTGGTGCGCAGCCTGCTCGCCGAGATCATCAACCGCCAGCCCGACATGGAATGCATCGGCGCGGCCGCCGACCCCCTGGTGGCCCGCGAGATGATCCGCACCCTCAACCCCGACGTGATCACGCTCGACGTGGAGATGCCGCGCATGGACGGCATCGACTTCCTCTCCAAGCTGATGCGGCTGCGGCCGATGCCGGTGGTGATGGTGTCGACGCTGACCGAGCGCGGCGCCGAGGTGACGATGAAGGCGCTGGAACTCGGCGCCATCGACTTCGTCGCCAAGCCGAAGATCGGCGTGGCCGACGGCCTGCGCCTCCTGGCCGAAGACATCACCGACAAGGTGCGCATCGCGAGCAAGGCGCACATCCGCAAGGCCTCCGTTCCCGCACCTGCGGCCCCCGGCGCCGCGGCCCCCGCGAGGCCGGCCATCAACACGAGCCCGCTCGGCCGCCTGTCGACCGAGAAGATCATCTTCATCGGCGCCTCCACCGGCGGCACCGAGGCCACCAAGGAAGTGCTGGTCAACCTGCCGCCCGACTCGCCGGCGGTCGTGATCACGCAGCACATGCCGCCCGGCTTCACCAAGAGCTACGCGGCCCGCCTAGACGGCTTGTGCAAGATCCGCGTGGCCGAAGCGCGCGACGGCGAGCGCATCCTGCCCGGCCATGCCTACATCGCGCCCGGCGGCTTCCACCTGAGCGTGGAGCGCAGCGGCGCCAACTACGTCGCCCGCGTGCAGGACGGCGAGCCGGTCAACCGCCACAAGCCTTCGGTCGAGGTGCTGTTCAGGTCGGCGGCGCGCGTGGTCGGGCCCAACGCGCTGGCCATCATGCTGACCGGCATGGGCGGCGACGGCGCACGCGCGATGAAGGAAATGCGCGACGCCGGCAGCTACAACTACGTGCAGGACGAAGCCTCCTGCGTGGTGTTCGGCATGCCGCGCGAAGCCATCAACGCCGGTGCCGCGCACGAGGTACTGCCGCTCACGCACATCGCACCCAAGCTGATCGAGCGCCTGCGCAGCACGTCGGGCCTGTCGATGAACCGGGTGTAGGCGCGGCCAGAGGCCAGGTTCAACCTGGCTGGCGCTCGAATCTGCTTTCCATTCGCCACCGCGCCGGCAACGTGCGTGGCGCAGTGCCCACCACCTCGACCGCACCGCGCAGCGGCGTGTTGGCGCTGGATGCACCCAGCATCAGGTCGAACCACCCCGGCTCCACCACGCGATCCCCGCTGTGGTCGGTCAGGCACAGCATGTCGACCGGCACGGTGAAGCGGCAGCGCGCGCGCTCGCCCGGCGCCAGCGTGAGTCGACCGAAGGCCTTCAACTCGCGCACCGGCCGCACCATGCTCGCCAGGCGGTCGCGCACGTAGAGCTGCGGCACGGCGACACCCGGCCGCTCGCCGACGTTGGCGACGCTGAAGTTCAGCACGACCTCGCCCGTCTCGATGTCGACCTGTTCCTGCTCGACACGCAGGTCGCCAAACTCGAAGCGCGTGTAGGCGAGACCATGGCCGAACGGATAGCGGCTGCCGAAATGGAAGGCGATGGGCGTGCCGCCGCTCTTGAGCTTGTGGTTGTAGTAGTAGGGCATCGCGCCCGCGCTCTTCGGGAACGACACGGTGAGGCGCCCCGAGGGGTCGATGCGCCCGGCCAGCAGTTCGGCCAGCGCCGTGCCGCCCTCCTGACCACCGGCGAACGCCATCACGTAGGCCGCCAGACGATCCTCCAGGCCGCCCAGCTCGTAGGGACGCCCGGACATCAGCACCGCCACGGTCGGTGTGCCGGTGTCGACCACGGCTTGCAGCAGCGCCTGCTGCACACCCGGCAAAGCAAGTGAATCGGCGTCCGAGCCCTCGCCGACCGTGCCGGTCTGGAACAGGCCCGCCAGATCGCCGACGAAGACGATGGCCACGTCCGACGCCTTGGCGGCGGCCACCGCCTCGTCGATGAGGTCGGTGCGGCGCGACACCGGCGACTGGCGCGCGCCGAGGTCGGCGCCGTTGTCGACGTCGCCCGGAAACACCGGCGAGCCGCGGCGCCGCTCCTCCAGGATGAAGCACCCCTGCGCGTGGCTCACCTGCGCGTCGCCGAACACCTGACGCAACGCTCGCAGGGGGGTCACGACCTGGTCGGTGCCCTCGTTCTTGTTCTCCAAGATGAAATGCGCGGGGAAGCTGTAGCCGCCCAGCAGCGCGAGCGGGTCGTCGGCATTGGGGCCGATGGCTGCGATGCGCGGCTTGCGGGCCGGGTCCAGCGGCAGGACGGCACCGCGGTTGTCGAGCAGCACCGTGCCCTGGCGTGCGACCTCGAGCGCCGCCTCGCGTGCCGCCGGGGTGCGCAACACGGGCCCCGCGTCGTCCTCGAAACTGCGTTCGAAGAGGCCGAGGCGGAACTTGTGCTCCAGCACACGGGCCACGATCTCGTCGACCTTCGCCAGGCCGATCTGCCCGCGCTTCAGGGCGAGGCCGAGGTCCTGCGTGCAGTTGTCGGCCGGCAGTTCCTGGTCGAGGCCGGCATTGAAGGCGAGCGCCGCCGCCTCGGCCGCATCGGCCGCCACGCCATGGTGCTGGTACAGCAGGCTCACGCCCACGTAGTCGGCCACCACCAGGCCATCGAAGCCCCAGCGCTGGCGCAGCACCTCGGTCAGCATGCGATACGAAGCGTGCGACGGCTCGCCGTCCACGTCGTGATAGGCCGGCATCACCGAGCCGGCATTCGCCTGCTTGACGGCCATCTCGAAGGGCAGGAGGAAGGTGTCGTGCAGCTCGCGCCAGCCCAGGTTGACCGGCGCGTGGTTGCGCGCGCCCTCGCTGGCCGAGTGGCCGGCATAGTGCTTGAGCGTGGCCAGCAGGTCGCGCTTGGGGCCTTGCAGGCCTCGCACGTACCGGGTGGCCATCACGCCCACGAGGTACGGGTCCTCGCCGAAGGTTTCCTCGGTGCGGCCCCAGCGCGCATCGCGCGACACGTCGAGCACCGGGGCGAGGGCCTGCTGGCAACCGACGGCCCGGCATTCGAGGCCGATCTGCCGGGCCGCCTCCTCGATCAGCTCGGGGTTCCAGGTGGCCGACATCGCCAGCGCCGAAGGGAAGAGCGTGGCGTCACGCGCCATCAGCCCGACCAGGCATTCCTCGTGCGCGATGGCCGGAATGCCCAGCCGCGTCTCGTGGCGCAGGAAGCGCTGCAGCCGGTTGAGCGCCCGCACGCCGGCCGCCGGGTCGACACCGCGTGTGCCCAGCGGGCGGGTGATCTGGCCGACGCCCATCTTCAGGCGCCGCTGCACCTCGTCGGGGTCGCTGCGGCCGAGGAAGGCTTCGCCGGGCCGCACCTCGTGCTGGCCGTCTTCCGACAGCAGCAGCCAGAAGGCGTGCATCTGGGCGATCTTTTCTTCCAGCGTCATGCGGCCCAACAGGTCGGACACGCGCGCAGCAATGGGCTGGCTGGGGTCGAGGTAGGCAGGCGTGGTGGGGTGGGTCATGGCGTAGGCGTCGTGATCTCGAGGCGTGAGTGTGAGGAAAGAACGTGGTCGGGGTCCGGTCATGGCGGGTTCGCCGCCAGGGCGAACCCGTCGCCGTCGAACAGATGGCAGGACGAGGCCGGCAGCGTGAGGCTCAACTGCTGTCCGGCGCGCACGTCTTCCTGGCCCGGGAGCTTGGCGATCAGCGGCTCGCCGGCACCACCGTCCAGGTAGACGTGGCAGCAGTCGCCGAAATGCTCGACCTGCCGCACCGTGCGGCTGATCACCGCGCCCACATCGGGATGCGAGCCGGGCAGCAGGTGCTCGGGCCGGATGCCCAGACACACCGGCTGGCCCGAAGTCACGCCGCGCCACCGCCGGGGCAGTTGCAGACACTCGCCACCGGACTGCGTGTCGACCTGGAGGTGAAAGGACTCGCCGCTCGCCTCTCCTGTCACCACGGCCGGCAGGAAGTTCATGCGCGGAGAACCGAGAAAGCCCGCCACGAAACGGTCGCGCGGGTGGTGGTACAGCTCGAGCGGTGCCCCGACCTGGGCCACGCTGCCGTGGCGCACCATGTCGTCACCGGTCCTCAGCAACACGATCTGGTCGGCCAAGGCCATGGCTTCGGACTGGTCGTGGGTGACGTAGATCGCGCTCGCATGGTCGAAGTCGCGGTGCAGGCGGGCTATCTCGGCCCGCATGTGCACGCGCAGCGCGGTGTCCAGGTTGGACAGCGGCTCGTCGAACAAGAAGATGTTGGGTCGCCGCACGATGGCGCGGCCGATGGCCACGCGTTGCCGTTGTCCGCCCGAGAGGGCCTTGGGCAGGCGATCCAGCAGCGGCTCGATCCGCAGCGTCTCGGCCGCATCACGCACGCGCCGATCGATCTCGCCCTTGTCGATGCGCGCCTGGCGCAGGCCGAAGGCCAAGTTCTCGTACACGTTCATGTGCGGATAGAGCGCGTAGTTCTGGAACACCATGGCCACCTGGCGCTGCGCCGCGGGCACCTCGTTCATGCGCCGTCCGCCGATGTGGAGCTGGCCCTCGCCGATCGGCTCGATGCCGGCGATCATGCGCAGCAGCGTCGACTTGCCGCAGCCCGATGGCCCGAGGAAGACGCAGAAGCGGCCGGCCGGAATCTCGAGGTCGACGTTGCGGATCACCGGCACACCACCGCCGAAGCTCTTGTGCACGCCCTGAAGCTTGATCTGGGTCACGGAGTCGTCGTCCTCTGAGTTGTCGCCGCTCAGCCCTTCAGAGAGCCGGCCATCATGCCCTTCACGATGCGCTCCTGTCCGAAGGTGTAGGCCGCGATCAGGGGAAGGGAGGTCAGCGTCACCACCGCCAGCATGGCGGGAATGTTCGAGGCGTACTGGCCCTGGAAGTCCCACATCGCCAGCGGCAGCGTGCGGTTGCGGGTGGACGAGGTGAGCACGTACGCGAAGATGAACTCGTTCCAGAGGTGGATGCCGTTGTAGATGGCGATGGTGGCGAGCCCCGGCCCCGAAAGCGGGAAGAACACCTTCCAGAAGATGGTGAACGGGCCGCAGCCGTCGAGCTGCGCCGCCTCTTCGAGCTCGCGCGGCACCTGGCGCATGAACTCCGTCATGATGAAGATCGACACCGGCAGGCTGGTGGCCACGTAGGGCCCGATGAGCGCGAACGGCGTGTCGTACAGGCCGAGGTTGCGCGTCATCAGGTAGATGGGCACCAGCGTCACGTGCAGGGGCACGATGAGGCCCGCGACGATCAGGCTGAAGAGCGCCTTGTTGAAGCGGAAGCGAAGTCGCGCGAGCGCATACGCGGCCATCGCGCTCGTGACGAGGATCAGCACGATCGACGTGCCCACCACGAAGACGCTGTTGCGCAGGTAGACGAAGTACGCACCTTCCAGCACCGCCCGGTAGTGGCTCCAGTCGAGCTGCCGCGGCCACGCCCAGACCGCGCTGTCGAACATCTCCTGTTCCGACTTCACGCTCGTCATCAGCACGAAGGCCAGCGGCGCCAGCGTGACGACGAGCCAGACGAGGGCCAGCGCTCCGATGCCGATGCGCGGGACGGCCAGGCCCCACGCGGGCGAACGGGTCGGCAGGCCGGTGTCGATGGCGGCCACGTCAGACCTCGGTCTCGAAGCGCCGCGTCAGGCGCAGCCCCAGCGCGGCGATCAGCATCACCACCAGGAACATCGCCGCAGCGATGGTGCTGCCGTAGCCCAGCTGGAAGGACGCGAACACGGTGGTGTACATGTAGGTGGCCATGACCTCCGACGCCCCATCGGGGCCGCCGCCGGTCATCACGTAGATGAGGTCGAAGTAGCGCAGCGACCCGATCACCGCCAGCATCGCGCCGGTGCGGATCGTGCCTTGCAGATGGGGCAGCTTCAGGCAGCGGAAGATCGTCCACTCGCTCGCCCCGTCGAGCTTGGCCGCTGCCTGCAGGTCGGCGGGAAAGGACGCGAGGCCGGCCAGGAACAGGATCATGTAGAAGGGCACGTTCTGCCAGCAGACCACCGCGATCACCGAGGCCAGCGCGTAGCGCCGGTCGCCCAGCCAGTCGACCGCCAGCGCCCCCAGCCCGATCGACTGCAGGGCACTGTTGATGGCCCCGAAGTTGGGATCGAAGAGGTTCTTGAAGATCACGCCCAGTGCGACGCTGGAAAAGAGCAGCGGCAGGAAGTACAGCACCTTCAGCACCCGCGAACCGCGGCTGGCCTTGTCGAGCATCACCGCCAGCGCGAGCGCGATGGGCAACTGCACCAGCACCGACAGCATCCCCAGCAGCAGGTTGTTGCGCAAGGCATGCCAGAACTTCGCGTCTTGCGCGAGCGTGGCCCAGTTGCCCAGGCCCACGAAGCGCGCATTCGAGCCCAGGCCGTTCCAGTCGACCAGCGAGAGGCGAAAGGTTTCCGCCAGCGGATAGAGCAGGAACACGCCGAGCAACGCCAGCGCCGGCGCCAGGAAGACGGCCGGCACCAGCGCCTGGTTTGCCAGGCGATGCAGGCTCAACGCAAGGCGTCCTTGGCGGCGGCCTCCATCCGGTTGGCCGCCTCCTCGGGCGTGATGGACAAGGCCAGCAGCGACTGCACCAGGTCCTTGTGCAACTCACCGAGCGACGGCGGAAGTTCCTGGTCGTACCAGAGCTGCACGTTGCTGGCGTCGTTGAGCATCTTGAGCAGGCGCAGCTTGCCGGGGTCGGTCACGTTCAGGCCCTTGATGGGCACGATGCGGCCTTCGCCCAGGCGAGCCTGCACGGCCTCTTCGTCAACCAGCGTCTTGACCAGTTCGACCGCCGCATCGGGGTGCTTGCACGCCTTGGACACGCTGTAGAAGTTGTCGCCCACCGTGCCGATGACGCCCGTGGAGCCCTTGCCACCGGGAATGGCGGGGAAGGCGAAGAAGTCCATCTTCTTCACGAACTCGGCGTTCTCATTGGCCATGGCGCTGATTTCCCAGGTGCCCATCACCGTCATCGCGGCCCGACCGGCATAGAGCAGGCGGCGCGAGCCGCCCACGTCGTAGTCGAGGCCGTTGAAGCCAGGCGCGAACGCCCCGCTCTTGACCATCTCCTGCAGCATGCGGCCGGCTTCGACGAACGCCGGGTCGGCGAAGCTGCCCCCCGGTGCACGAGTCACCGCCTTGCGGAAGGCGTCGCCGCCGCCGATGCGGTCGACCAGGTACATGTAGACCATGGATGCCGGCCACTTGCCCTTGTTGGCCAGGGCGAAGGGCGCCACGCCGTTGGCCTTGAGCGTGTCCATCACCTTGACCATCTCGGGCCAGGTCTTCGGGGGCTGCAGGCCGAACCTGGCGAAGAGCTCCTTGTTGTAGTGCACGACCGCGAGCGTGGTGTCTTCACCAGGAATGCCGTAGACCTTGCCGTCGATCCGCACGGCCTCGAAGGACGACGGAACGAATCGGTCGCGGAACGCCGTGTCCTTGGCGAGGTACGGCGTGAGGTCCACCACCTGCCCGGCCTTCACGTACTCGCGCAGGGGCCCGCCGCCCCAGCTCGAGAACACGCACGGCGGCTCGTTGGCCCCGAAGGCGATCTTGAGCTTGACCTTGTAGGGATCGTTGAGCACCGCCGAGCGCTCGACCTTGTAGCCGGGGTTCGATTTCTCGAAGCGCGAAACGGCGTCGACCATGATCTTGTTCTGAGTGGGACGCGTGCGGATGTCCCATTGCGTCAGCGTCTTGACGTCTTGCGCGCCCGCAAGAGGCACACAGAGGGACCACGCCGCCAGGACGAGGGCGTTTTTCACCGGGAAGGAAAGTCGCATGCCGGGTCTCCTGCTACGTTAGAACTGGTATTGCTAACGTTATCGTTAACGTTAGTTGTCGCCACCCGTACTAACCATGAGACTGCGTTCCGTGCGCTGGTGGCCCTTTGCTTCACACCGGCGCCGCACGACGTTCGCCAAAGCCCGGTCGATAAGATGCTTGACCATC
The DNA here is from genome assembly GCA_036402415.1 of Rhizobacter sp. Taxonomy (GTDB): domain Bacteria; phylum Pseudomonadota; class Gammaproteobacteria; order Burkholderiales; family Burkholderiaceae_C; genus Rhizobacter. Next base: position 8,968 of record DASWSY010000161.1, read on the forward strand.
CGCCATCCCTGCGCCGCCCGAGCGAGCCCTCGTCTACCGTTGCCATGACCAAGAAGAATTCACCGACCCTGGCCGAACTGGCCGCGGCCGCTGGCGTGTCCACCATGTCCGCCTCGCGGGCGGTGAACCTGCAGCCCGGGGTGTCGCCGCAGACACGCGAAACCATCCTCAAGCTCGCGGCGGAGATGGGCTACGTGGCCAACCGCAGTGCGCAGAAGGCATCCGGCGGGCGCAGCCGGATGCTCGGCGTGCTGGCCCGGGAGCTCGACAACGCCTACACCAGCGCCCTGGTGTCGGGCGCGGTGCGAGCGGCCGCGGTGGCCGGGCACGAGGTGCTGATCTACTCGCTGGCCGACCGCACGGGCATCCCCGACGCCGGCGTGCTGAAGCTCCTGCAGCAGTTCACCGAAGGGCTGATCGCCGTGCTGCCCTACCAGAACGGCTTCGTGCAGAAGCTGGCGTCGACCGGTTTTCCAGTCATCACGATCGACCACCACCACGAACACAACGACTGGCCATCGGTCACCTCCGACAGCTACGGCGGCGCCCGCGCCGCCATGCAGCACCTGGCCGAGCTGGGCCATCGCCGGATCGCCTTCATCACCGGCAACGAAGAGCTGGGCTCGGCGCGCGCGCGCCATCAGGCCTACGACGATGCGGTGGCCATCCACGGCCTCGACAAGGACCCGGCCCTCGTGCAACGCGGCGACTTCAGCACCCGCGGCGGCCGCGACGCGATGCAGCGGCTGCTCAAGTTGAAGCATCGGCCGACCGCCGTCTTCGCGGCGAACGACCGCAGCGCCTTCGGCGCCATCTCGGTGCTGCAGGGCGCCGGGCTGCGCATTCCGCAAGACATGTCCATCGTCGGGTTCGACGACGTGCCCTCGGCATCGCAGCTGCACCCTGCCCTGACCACCGTGCGCCAGCCCATCTCGGAGATGGGGCGAGCCGCCGTCAACAGCCTGCTCGGCATGGTGGCCGGGCTCGAGGTGGCCACGCCCCGGATCACCCTGCCGACCGAGCTGCAGATCAGGCAGTCGACCGCCGCGGTCGCCCGCGATCACACGGTCAGTCGCCGAGGAAGATCTGCTGGAGGTCCGACAGGAAGTCGAAGCCGCGAGCGGTAGGCCAGACGCGGGCGAGGTCACGCTCGATGTAGCCGCGCGCCTGCGCCAGGTCGAGCTGGGCCGCGATGCTCGACAGCGGCAGGCCGGTGCGCTCGGTGAAGCGCGCGAGCTCGAAACCGTCGCGCAGGCGCAGGGCGTTGAGCATGAACTCGAAGGCGAGCGCGTCGCGCTTCACCTCCTCGTCGTTCGACACGGCCAGGCCCTGTGCGGCCTTGTCCATGTAGGTCTGCGGCTCGCGCCAGCGCACCTGGCGCACCACGCGGTGCGGGAAGCTCAGCTTGCTGTGCGCGCCGGCGCCGATGCCGAGGTAGTCGCCGAACTGCCAGTAGTTGAGGTTGTGCCGGCAATGGTGGCCACGCCGGGCGAAGGCCGAGACTTCGTAGCGTGCGAGCCCGGCCGCTTCGGTCTGCTCGGTGATGAGGTCCAGCATGTCGAAGGCGGTGTCGTCGTCGGGCACCGCCGGTGGATGCTTGGCGAACCAGGTGTTCGCTTCGATCGTCAGGTGGTAGATCGACAGGTGCGGCGGCTGGAAGGCCAGCGCTTGCGACAGATCCTCGCGCAGCTCGTCGAGCGTCTGGCCCGGCAGGGCATACATCAGGTCGAGGTTGAAGGTGTCGAAGGTGTCGCGGGCTTCCTCCACCGCCGCCCTCGCCTGCGCCGCATCGTGCACACGGCCGATGGCCTGGAGTTTCTCGTCGTTGAAGCTCTGCACCCCGATGGACAGGCGTGTGACACCAGCGGCCTTGTAGCCGCGGAAACGGTGGCGCTCGAAAGTGCCCGGGTTGGCTTCGAGCGTGATCTCGCAAGCGGGCTCCAGCGGCAGGCGCGCACGCACGTCGGCGATCAGCTCGCCGATGGCGTCGGGCGAGAAGAGGCTGGGCGTGCCGCCACCGATGAAAACGCTGTGGATGCGGCGGCCCCAGATGAAGGGCAGCGCGGCCTCGAGGTCGGCGCGCAAGGCGGAAAGGTAGGCCGCTTCCTGGATACCACCCCTCTGCTCGTGCGAGTTGAAGTCGCAGTACGGGCACTTCTTCAGGCACCACGGCAGGTGCACGTACAGCGACAAGGGCGGCAACGCGCCGAGGCTCATCACGCCGGGGCGCATGTAGCGGGCGACAAGGTCCTCGGTGCGGCCGGGGCCCACGGGTGCGGCCGGCGTGATCGGAATGTCAGCCAAGGTGCCACACCTCGCGCATCAGCGCGAGCATCTGCTGCGACGCGATCGCGCGGTGGCTGTGCACATTCTTGGTCGCAGCGTCGAGTTCGGCCACGCTCTTGCCGAGCGCGGGGATGAACAACAAGGGGTCGTAGCCGAAGCCCCCTTCGCCGCGAGGCTCCCAGAGCACGACGCCGTCCCACCGGCCAAAGGCGATCAAGGGCTCCGGGTCTTCGGCAGAACGCACGGCGACGAGGGCGCTGACGAAACGCGCGCGGCGGTCGTCCTTGTCGTCCATCTGCTCAAGCAAGACACGGTTGTTCTCGTCGTCGTCCTTGGGTCGGCCAAAGAGCGTGGCGTAGCGCGCCGAGAGCACCCCGGGCGAGCCGCCGAGCGCGTCGACGCACAGGCCCGAGTCGTCGGCGATCGCTGCCGACTTCGCCTGCGCCGCGGCATGCCGCGCCTTCTCCAACGCGTTCTCGACGAAGGTGACGTGGGGCTCTTCGGCTTCAGGAATGCCGAGGCTACCCTGGGTGACGAGCTCCAGGCCGAGCGGTGTAAACAGCGTTTGCAGCTCGACCAGCTTCTTGGCGTTGTTGGACGCCAGCACCAGGCGCATGTTCAGCTTTCGAGCGCGGCGCGCTGCGCGGCCACGAGTTCGCGGATGCCCTTGTCGGCGAGCGCGAGCAGCTTGTCCATGTCGCCGCGCGTGAAGGCCACACCTTCGGCCGTGCCCTGCACTTCGACGAAGCTGCCGGCGGCGGTCATCACCACGTTCATGTCGGTGTCGCAGGCGGAGTCTTCGGTGTATTCGAGGTCGAGCAGCGGCGTGCCTTCGACGATGCCCACCGAGATCGCCGCCACCGCCTCGCGGATCGGCGACTCGACCAGCAGGCCCTGCTTCTGCAGCCACTTCACCGCGTCGGCGGCGGCCACGTAGGCGCCGGTGATCGCTGCGGTGCGCGTGCCGCCGTCGGCCTGCAGCACGTCGCAGTCGAGGTGGATGGTGCGCTCGCCGAGCTTCTTCAGGTCGAACACGCAGCGCAGCGAACGGCCGATCAGGCGCTGGATCTCCTGAGTGCGGCCACTCTGCTTGCCACGCGCCGCCTCACGGTCGCCACGGGTGTGCGTGGCGCGCGGCAGCATGCCGTATTCGGCGGTCACCCAGCCTTCGCCGCTGCCGCGCTTGTGCGGCGGCACCTTCTCTTCGACGGAAGCGGTGCACAGCACCTTGGTGTCGCCGAAGGCGATCAGGACGGAGCCCTCGGCGTGCTTGGTGTAGCCGCGGGTCATGGTGACGGGGCGCAGGGCGTCTGCGGCGCGGGATTGGGTGCGTTGGAAGCTCATCGCCGTATTGTCGGCGATGGCAAGTCTTACGACTTCTTCTGTGACGAGCGGCGAATCGCTTCGTTGATCTCGCGGATCGAGCGCTCGATCTCGGCTTCGTCGAGCTCGTCGGGCGGCTCCTGGCCGAGGACGCTCGCCTGGATGGTCGACGCGAACACCTCTTCGCCGAGGGTCTGGGTCGAGATGCCGGAGTTGCTGTCGCCGTCTTCGGCCGATTCCCACTCGACCGCCAGCACCGACACGTTGTCGCTCTTCGGCCCGCCGTTGCGCAGTGCCTGTTCGACGAGCTCGGGGACCGCATCGGAAATGGTATTGCGCGACAGCTGGTCGGTGATCTCGGCGTCGCTCACCGTGCCCCACAGGCCGTCGGAGCACAGCAGCAGGCGGTCGCCGGCTTGCAGCATCAGCGGCCCGACCGTGTCGACCACCGGCTTGCCAGGGCTGCCCAGGCAGGTGAAGAGCACGTTGCGGTTGAAGCGCTCGCCCATGGGCACGACATGGCTCATGGTTTCCTGCAGTTCGGAATAGGAGTGGTCGCGCGTGCGTGCGACCAGCTTTTCGCCGCGCACGAGGTACAGGCGCGAATCGCCGCAGTGGGCCCAGTACGCCATGTTGCCTTGCAGGACGCAGGCCACCACGGTGGTGCGCGGGGTGTCGATCAGCGCCTTCTGCGTGGCGTAGCGCAGCAGCTGGTGGTGCCCGGCGATGATGGCTTCGTGCAGGAAGCGCATCGGCTCCTTGAGTACCGGCTTGGCATCGCGCTGGAACATCGCGGCCAGCGTCTGCAGCGCGAGTTGCGAGGCCACTTCACCTTCTGGGTGGCCGCCCATCCCGTCTGCCAGCGCGAAGAGACCGGAGTCCCGCGTGTAGCAGTAGCCCATGCGGTCTTCGTTCTTCTCGCGGCCGCCCTTGCGGCTGACCTGGTAGACGCTGAATCGCATCGGGTTTAGGCCTTCGCGCCGGTGGTGAGGTTTTCGAGTTGCAGCTTCAGGCGTTCGCTGAAGCTGAGCTTGGTGTAGCGGCGCTCGGTCTCACGCGCCAGTTCCTTCTGCAGCGAGAACACGCTCTGCGGGCGCGACAGCGGATCGAGCGACATGCACCACTCGGTGACTTCGATCAGGTTGTCGGAGTAGACGTTGCGCAGGCGCGAGAGGCTGAGCGCCAGGCGGTCCTTCTCGATGCGCTGGGGCGCGTCGTTCGGCGGGTAGCCCTGCATGCAGGCGTAGATGCAGGCGCCCACCGCGTAGATGTCGGTCCACGGGCCGAGCGTGCCGTCGCGGCGGTACATCTCGGGGGCCGCGAAACCCGGGGTGTACATCGGGCGGATGAAGTTGCCTTCCTTGCTCAGCACTTCACGCGCGGCGCCGAAGTCGAGCAGCACGGCCTTGTTTTCGTTCGTGATGAAGATGTTGGCCGGCTTGATGTCCAGGTGCAGCATCTTGTGCTGGTGCACGATGCGCAGGCCGCGCAGGATCTCGTCGAAGAGGCTGCGGATGGTGGACTCGCGGAAGACCTTGTCGCGCTTCAGGTCGCGGGCCGTGACGATGAAGTCCTGCAGGGTATCGCCCTGCAGGTAGTTCATCACCATGTAGACGGTGTCGTTCTCGCGGAAGAAGTTGAGCACCGAGACGACGCTCGGGTGCGAGATCTGCGCGAGGTTGCGGCCTTCTTCGAAGAAGCTCTTCAAGCCCAGGCGATAGAGCGGCTGCTTCTCGGGCTTGACGCGCGGCATCAGTTCGCCGGGCGCACGTTCTGCAAGAGAGGACGGCAGGTATTCCTTGACGGCCACGAGGTGCCGATCGGAGTCTTCCGCCAAGTACACGACGCCGAAGCCGCCGGCTGCCAGTTTCTTGATGATCTGGTACCCGCCGACCACGGTGCCCGAAGGCAATGGCGCAGGTTTCGGCTTTGACATAATCTCTTTTTGCAATGCGATAAGTCGAATGCCAGTCTACAGCATGACCGGGTATGCAAGCGCCACCGCCGGGGCGCAATCTGCGACAGAAACCACAGGGGCCACCGAGGCTTCGAGCGCCCGCTCCGGGCCCTCTGCAGCGGCAAGCGTGACGGTGGAACTGCGCTCCGTCAATGGGCGATTCCTGGACCTCGGCTTTCGTTTGCCCGACGAGTTTCGATCGCTGGAACCTGCCCTGCGCGACCTCCTCAGCAGCGCCTTCCGCCGCGGCAAGATCGAGTTGCGTCTGAATGCAAGAACCGAAGCCGATTCGGCATGGCCGGCCCCGCAACCCGAGCAACTGAACCGGCTCTCGCGGCTGGAAAGCACCATCCAGGGCTGGCTGCCCAAGGCACAAAACCTGTCCGTGCACGAGGTCATGCAGTGGTGCAAGGGCGGTACGGTCGCGGAGAAGCTCGACGAGGTGGCGCTCGAAGCTGCGCGCCAGTGCATCGCCGGGTTGCGCGACGCGCGCAAACGCGAGGGCGACAAGCTGGTCGCGGTGCTGATGGAGCGCGTGACCAGCCTGCGTGAGCTCGCCGCCAGGGCCGAACCCTTGATCCCTGCCGTGGTGCAGCGCCTGCAGCAGCGCTTCGTCGAGCGCTGGCAGGAAGCGCTGGCGGCGACGGGCGGCGGGCAGGGTGTGTCGCAGGAAGCGCTGCAGGAGCGCGCGCTCAACGAGGCTGCGGCCTACGCCATCCGCATCGACGTGGCCGAAGAGCTGGCGCGGCTGCGCGCGCACCTCGACGAAATCGCGCGCCTGTTGAAGGCGGGCGGCGAAGTCGGCAAGCGGCTGGACTTCCTCATCCAGGAGTTGCTGCGCGAAGCCAACACGCTCGGGTCCAAATCTTCCACGCTGGAACTCACGAATATCTCGGTCGAGATGAAAGTCCTCATCGAACAACTGCGCGAGCAGGTTCAAAATCTCGAGTGATGGACTACCCCGGCAACCTCTTCGTGGTGGCGGCGCCGAGCGGCGCCGGCAAGTCGAGCCTGGTGAAGGCGCTGCTGGAGCTCGATTCGCACCTCGTCGTGTCGATCTCGCACACCACCCGTCCGCCGCGCGGGCAGGAACAGGAAGGCCGCGAGTACTACTTCATCGATGACGCGACATTCCGCGCAAAGATATCTCGCGGTGAATTCCTCGAGCACGCCCTCGTCCACGGCAACCGCTACGGCACGTCCCGCGCCGAGGTCGAGAAACGCATCGCCAGCGGTGAAGACGTCATCCTGGAGATCGACTACCAGGGCGCGCTCCAGATCAAGCAGATCTTCCCGAACGCGGTGCTGATCTTCATCCTGCCCCCGAGTTGGGACGAACTGGCCCAGCGCCTCACGCGCCGCGGGGAAGACCATCCCGAGGTCATCGCCGAGCGCCTGAAGAACGCCCGCATCGAGGTGGCCCAGGCCCGGCACTTCGACTTCGTTATAATCAACGCTCTTTTCGAGACGGCGCTTTTCGACTTGAAAGCCATCGTCCACTCGCAGCGCCTCAAATACGCTGCCTTGCGTCGAAGCAAACCTTCCGTCTTCGCCGCCCTGAACCTCGATTGACCCCCAGCTAGACCCACGGAGCACCGCATGGCCCGCATCACCGTCGAAGATTGCCTGACCAAGATCCCCAACCGATTCCAGCTCGTGCTCGCCGCCACCTACCGCGCCCGCATGCTGAGCCAGGGCCATGCCCCCAAGATCGAGACCAAGAACAAGCCCGGCGTGACCGCCCTGCGCGAGATCGCCGCCGGCGAGGTGGGCGTGGAGATGCTGCGCAAAGTGCCGGTTTGAGGCACATTCGGCAGGTTTGAAGACAACGGCCCTTCGGGGCCGTTTCCATTTGTGGCGGCGACGGCGACGCCCGGCGATCCGCGATAAATTCGGGGCATGGCCAGCCCCATCACCTGGATCCGCGACGCCGCCACCGGCGTGACGCGGCGCGCCCGCGAAGCGCCGCCGCCCACGGTGAGCGATGCTGCGGCCGCGTCGTTCGCCACGCTGGTCAAGAAGCTCGACTACCTCGACGCGGCCGACATCAAGCGCGTGCGCGAGGCCTACCGTTTCGCCGACGAGGCCCACCTGGGCCAGTTCCGCGCGAGCGGCGAACCCTACATCACCCACCCCATCGCGGTAGCCGGCCTGTGCGCCGACTGGAAGCTCGACGCGCAGGCCATCATGGCCGCGCTGATGCACGACGCGATGGAGGATTGCGGCGTCACCAAGGTCGAGCTGATCGAGCGTTTCGGCGCCGCCACCGCCGACCTGGTCGATGGCCTGACGAAACTCGACAAGATCCAGTTCTCGACCAAGGAGGAGTCGCAGGCCGAGTCCTTCCGCAAGATGCTGCTCGCGATGGCGCGCGACGTGCGCGTCATCCTCATCAAGCTGGCCGATCGCCTGCACAACATGCGCACCATGGAGGCGATGGCCGCCGCCAAGCGCGCGCGCATCGCACGCGAGACGCTGGACATCTACGCCCCCATCGCCCACCGCCTGGGCCTGAACCAGACCTACCGCGAACTGCAGGAGCTGTCGTTTCAATACCTGCGCCCATGGCGCCATGCGGCGCTCTCGAAAGCGATCAACCGCGCGCGCGGCTACCGGCGCGACATCGTCGAGCGCATCCAGCGCGAAGTGGAAAAGGCCTTCGCCAACACCAAGCAGAAGGTGCAGGTGCACGGCCGCGAGAAGACGCTTTTTTCCATCTACGCGAAGATGCGCGAGAAGCACCTGACCTTCGCTCAGGTGAACGACATCTTCGGCTTCCGCATCGTCGTCAACACGCTGCCCGAGTGCTACCTCGCGCTCGGCGTGCTGCACCAGCTCTACAAGCCCCTGCCCGGCCGCTTCAAGGACTACATCGCCATCCCCAAGGCGAACGGCTACCAGTCGCTGCACACCACGCTCGTGAGCCCGCTCGGCACGGCGGTGGAGTTCCAGATCCGCACCGAGCCCATGCACGCCGTGGCCGAAAAAGGCATCGCCGCGCACTGGATGTACAAGATCGGCGGCTCTGCCCAGCCGCAGGACGCGCAGCGCCTCGGCGCGCTGTGGCTTCAGTCGCTGGTCGACATCCAGGACGAGACGCGCGACGCG
>DASWSY010000162.1:0-15325 GCA_036402415.1 Rhizobacter sp.
GAGCGCTACGTCATCGCGCTGATGGCCGAGGCGCTGCCGCTCTTCGAGGCGATGTGCGAACGCGAGCGTTGCCCGTTCGCCATCGTCGGCACCGCGACCGACGAGAAGCAGCTAGTGCTCGACAACCCGGGCAGCGACGACAAGCCCATCGACATGCCGATGGAAGTCCTGCTCGGCAAGCCCCCGCGCATGCACCGCGACGTGAAGCGCGTGCACCGCGAGCTGCCCGCGCTCGACCTGACCGACGTCGCGCTCGACAAGGTCGCCTTCGACGTGCTGCGGCACCCCACGGTGTCCAGCAAGCGTTTCCTCATCACCATCGGCGACCGCACCGTGGGGGGGCTCGACCACCGCGACCAGATGGTCGGCCCGTGGCAGGTGCCGGTGGCCGACTGCGCCGTGACGCTCGCCGACTACGCCGGCTTCAAGGGTGAGGCGATGAGCATGGGAGAGCGCACGCCGCTGGCCTCGCTCGACGCGCCGGCCTCGGGCCGCATGGCGGTTGGCGAGGCGCTGACCAACCTGCTCGCCGCACCGTTCGACTTGCCGCGCGTGAAGCTCAGCTGCAACTGGATGGCCGCGTGTGGTGAAGCCGGTGAAGACGCGGCGCTCTACGACACCGTGAAGGCCGTGGGCATGGAGCTGTGCCCCGCACTCGGCATCAGCGTGCCGGTCGGCAAGGACAGCCTCTCGATGCGCACCCGCTGGAGCGACAACGGCCGGGCCAGGCAGGTCACCGCCCCGGTGAGCCTGATCGTGAGCGCCTTCGCCTCGCTCGACGATGTGCGGCCCACGCTCACGCCGCAGCTGCAGCCCGGCGACACCACGCTGATCCTCATCGACCTGGGCCAGGGCAAGGCCCGCATGGGCGGCTCGATGCTGGCGCAGGTGCTCAACCAGTTCGGCCATGAAGTGCCCGACGTCGACGACCCGCAGCAGCTCAAGTCGCTGGTGCTGGCCATCAACCAGCTCCGCAGCGAAGGCAGGCTGCTCGCCTACCACGACCGCAGCGACGGCGGCCTCTGGGCGGCGGTGTGCGAGATGGCCTTTGCCGGCCACCAGGGCGTGAGCCTCAACGTCGACATGCTGGTCACCGAAGGCGACGGCATCAGCGACAGCCGCGCCGAGTACGGCGACTCGAACAACTGGGCCACCCAGGTCAGCACCCGCCGCGCCGAGCTCACGCTGCGCGCGCTCTTCACCGAGGAGCTCGGTGTCGTGATCCAGGTGCCCACCGCGGTGCGCAACGAGGTGATGCAGACCCTGCGCGAGCACGGCCTCAGCAAGCACAGCCACTTCATCGGCAAGCCCAACGACAAGGGCGTGGTCGAGGTATGGCGCGATGCCAAGGTGGTGCTCAGCGCGCCGCTGCGCGACCTGCACCAGGCGTGGGACGAGGTGAGCTGGCGCATCGCCCAGCTTCGCGACAACCCGGTCTGCGCCGACCAGGAACACGACGCCGCCGGTCGCACCGAAGACCCCGGCCTGCACGTGCACCTGACGTTCGAGCCGCAAGCGCCTGCGATCCACAGCCGGCGCCCGAAGGTCGCCATCCTGCGCGAGCAGGGCGTCAACAGCCACGTCGAGATGAGCTACGCCATGCACCAGGCGGGCTTCGACACCTTCGACGTGCACATGACCGACCTGCAGACCGGCCGTGCGCGGCTCGACATGTTCCAGGGCTTCGTCGCCTGCGGTGGCTTCAGCTACGGCGACACGCTCGGCGCCGGCGAAGGCTGGGCGCGCTCGATCATGTTCAATGGCACGCTGGCCGAGCAGTTCGCCGCCTTCTTCCAGCGGCAGGAAACGTTTGCGCTCGGCGTGTGCAACGGCTGCCAGATGATGGCCGCGCTCGCGCCCATCATCCCCGGCGCGCAGGCCTGGCCCAAGTTCACACGCAACAAGAGCGAGCAGTTCGAGGCCCGCCTGTCGCTGGTGGAAGTGCTGCAAAGCCCGTCGATCTTCTTCGCCGGCATGGAAGGCAGTCGCATCCCCATCGCCGTCGCGCACGGCGAGGGTTACGCCGACTTCTCGCAGCGTGGTGATGCAGGCAAGGTCCACCGTGCGATGCGCTTCGTCGACAACACCGGGGCCGCCACCGAGGCCTACCCCTTCAACCCCAACGGCAGCCCCGAAGGCCTGACCTCGGTAACCACCGCCGACGGCCGCTTCACCGTGCTCATGCCGCACCCCGAGCGCGTGTTCCGCAACATCCAGAAGAGCTGGACGAGCGGGAACAAGAGCGCGCACAGCCCGTGGATGCAGATGTTCCACAACGCACGCCGCTGGGCGAAGTAAGGACAGCCAACATGCACAAGCCCCCCGTCAAGTACCTGGTCATCATCGAGTCCGATGGTGCAATGGTCGCCAAGCTCTACGACGCCAACTACAGGCACGAGAACGACATCGACGCCGGCTCCGAAGAGGTGGCGGTGATGACCAAGGGCCTGAAGCCCACGAAGAACGGCAACGATGCCACCTGGTCCAAGGTGCTCGTGGGGCACGGCGAGGTGGAACGCCGGGCGGCCGAGATCTACACCCTGGACGTTTGAGTCATCACAAGAACATGAACATCGCCATCGCCGGCGGAGGCATCGGCGGCCTGACCCTGGCGCTCGCGCTTCATCAGCGCGGCATTCCCTGCACGGTCTACGAAGCGGCGGCGCAGCTGCGCCCGCTGGGCGTGGGCGTGAACCTGCTGCCGCATTCGGTGAAGGAGCTGGCCGACCTGGGCCTGCACGACGCGCTGGCCGCCACGGCCATCGAGACCGCGTCGCTGACCTACTACAACAAGTTCGGCCAGACGATCTGGAGCGAGCCGCGCGGCCTGGCCGCGGGCTACCCGGTGCCGCAGTACTCCATCCACCGCGGCGAGCTGCACATGATCCTGCTCGATGCGGTGCTGCGCCGCCTGGGGCCCGAGCGTGTGGTGCTCGGGCATCAGCTCACCGGCTTCGTCAACAGCGGCCAGAAGGTGCAGGCGAAGTTCACGCGCCTGCTCGACAACAGCGCCGTCACCATCGAGGCTGATGCGCTGGTCGCGGCCGACGGCATCCACTCCGCCGCGCGCCGGCAGATGTGGCCCGACGAAGGCGCTCCGCGCTACGGCCAGCGTGTGCTGTGGCGTGCGATCACCGAGGGCGAGCCCTTCGGCGATGGCCGCTCGATGTTCATGGCCGGTCACCCCGACGTGAAGTTCGTGGCCTACCCGATCTCGCGCAAGCTGGCCGAACAAGGCCGCTCGCGCATCAACTGGATCGCCGAGCTTTCCGTGCCGGGCGACACGCCCTCACGCACCGACTGGAACCGCGAGGTCGACATCAGTGTCTTCGCCAGCCCCTTCCAGGGCTGGAAGTGGGACTGGATCGACATCCCCGCGTTGATCCGCGCCGCGTCGGCCGTCTACGAGTTCCCGCTCGTCGACCGCGACCCGCTGCCGCACTGGCGCCAGGGCCGCGTCACGCTGCTGGGCGATGCCGCGCACCCGATGTACCCGATCGGCTCGAATGGGGCGTCACAGGCCATCCTCGACGTGCGCGCGCTGGCCGATGCGCTGGCCGGCAAGGGCCATCTGGAAGCGGCACTCGACGCCTACGAGGCCGAGCGCCTGCCCAAGACCGCCAACATCGTGCTGCTCAACCGCCAGAACGGGCCCGAGCAGGTGATGGCCATCGCCGAGCAGCGTGCGCCCAACGGCTTCGGGCACATCCACGAGGTGATGCCGGGCGAGGAGCTGGAGGGCATTGCCGCGCGCTACAAGCAGGTCGCCGGCTTCACCAAGGACCAGGTCAAGAAGGCTTGACCGGCTCGGCAAGAGACAGCCAGATCTGCGTGCGCAGCTCGTTGGGTGGCGTGTCGCGCGGGTTGTTGAAATACTCCTCGACCAACGGCCCGCCCGCCGGCTCATGCCCTGAACGGGGCAACCAGCTGCCGTAGAGCCAGTCGTAGGCCGCGCGCATCGAGGCATAAGGGCCGATGTAGTCCAGCACGGCGCAGCGGCCTGCCGGTGCTTCGGTGTCGACCAGCCCGATGTCGTGCCCTGGCCGCGCGCAACCGGCCACGGCGGCGAGTGAGCGCAGCTCGGCTTCCGGTGTGACGGCCGGGTCGTCGAAATAGAGCGCCAGCATGCGCATGCCCGGTCGGCCAAGGCCAGACGTTGCGATGCGCGCATAGAGCAGGTCGAACGCCCGGCCGATCGCCATGAACGAGCCGCGGTGCTCCACGCCCAGCAGCGGCAATGCCGGCATCTCGCGCACCGCCACACCGAATCCGGGTGACCGGTCGGACGTGTACGGCGTGGCGAACTGGCGGTGCTGCCCACTCGCGCGGTAGCGCGCCGGTGGCAGCCCGTACACCGACTTGAAGGTGCGGTTGAACGAGGCCAACGTCGGGTAGCCGGCATCCCGTGCGATCTGCGCGATCGGGCGTGAGGTGTTGGCCAGTTGCCCGGCCGCGCGGTGCAGGCGCAGGCGCTTGACCGTCTGCGCCATCGTCTCGCCGTGCATCGCGTGGTACACGCGGTGCCAGTGGTGCGGCGAGAGGTGGGCGATGTCGGCCAAGGCGTTCAGGTCGAGCGGCGCATCGAGGTGGTCGTAGACGTGCTCGATCACGCGCCGCATGCGCGGTGCATATCGGGCCCAGAGTTCGCTGTCGGTGGACGCCGGCGCGAAGGCGCCCGCGCCCTCAGCGGATGCCGACACGGATCTCGATGTTGCCGTCGGGTGCATAACGCTCATGATCGCAGCGATGGGTCTTCACGAGGTCCTGGTTCGCCCACACGTCCAGCCAGCGTTGGCCGACCTTGTCGTGCCGGCCACGCTCCACCTCGAAGACGGCGTGCTTCGCCGGCGGAATCACCACCGACGCCAGCCCCTCCGGCACCTCGGAGGCTTCGGTGACGCGCGCCCCGATGATCAGGGTGTAGTCGCCGTGGTTGTCCACGCCTTCATGCTCGTGGTGGGCATAGACCGCATACACGTCGCCGTCCGCGCGATGAGGGATGCGCGCCAGCCAGTTCTCGCCGCTGAAGCGCGCCCAGTGCGCCGGGATGTCCTGGAACGCGCGGTCGTTGCGGGTGCGCAGCGGGAGGCCCAGCACGAGCATCGGTTCGGTGGTCTGCAGCGTCTTCATCGTGGCTCCTTCGGTGGGGAGCCTGCATCTTGCGGTGGATCGATTTGACAAGTCTTGCGGACCTGCTCGTGTCACCTCAGCGCGGCCCGTAGACGACGGCACGCACGAACTGCGCCGTGGTCGAGGTGAGCTGCGGCAGCTCGTGGATGCGGTCCTGCTCGATCTTCTGCAGCACGAGCTCGTGGATGCCGCCCACGATGCTCGTCGCGAGCTCGGGTGGCAGCGGCGGGTGCTGGCGGCCGTCGTGCGGCCGGTTCACCACCTCGACGATGAAATCGGCGAGCTTCTGGTTGACGCGTCGCCGGGCCTGCAGCCCCGCCGGCCCGAGGCTCAGGATGGCGATGAACAAGGTCTTCAGCAAAGCCGGGTTGCTGGCCATGGTCGTGAGGTAGGCCTCCAGGGCGGTTTCGGCCTGGGTCAGCGGATCGTGCGTCGGATCGATGGCATCACGCAGCACCCCGAGCGACTGCCGGCTCGCCGCTTCGTACAGCGCGACCAGGCAATCTTCCTTGGTGGCGAAGTATTCGTAGAAGGTGCGGCGCGACACCCGCGCGAGCGCGGCGAGGTCGGCGATGGTGGTGTCGGCATATCCCTTCCGGGCGACGGCCTCGGCCATCGCATCGAGCAGGCGGCGGCGGTGGCTGGTGTCGGGGTCGGCGGAAATCGGCATGTCCTGGCGTCGTCGCGAAATTGGTACTTGACAGTACCACGATCAGCCCGCAAATTCGCGCCACTGGTACGAAGTCGTACCAAACCAGTGGAGTTTGCCCGTGACCGACCTCGTGGTTCGCCGCCTGCTGATCGACCTGGAAGCCGACATCCCCCGCCGCTGGTGTGGCGGCGATGCCTTCCGCACCGCGCTCTTCAACGCCTTGTCGATGAGCTTTCCGCTCGGCGAGCAGTTCTTCATCGACTCGCTGCGCGCCGGCATGAAGCAGTTGCCCGAAGCGGAGCGCGAGCGTTTCGCGAAGGAGGTGCAGGGCTTCATCGGCCAGGAGGCGACGCACCGGCGCATCCACGGGCTCTTCAACGGACACCTCGACAAGCAGGGCTTCACCAACACCTGGGAGAAGCGTATCGAGCAGCGCACGCCGATCTTCGACGAGGTCGATGCGCGCCATCTCGTCGCCGCGACCGCCGCCACCGAGCACTTCACCGCCATCCTCGCCGAGTGGATGCTGCGGAACACCTGGGCGCTCGACGACGCCGAGCCGCGCCTGCGCACGATGTGGATGTGGCACGCCTCGGAAGAGAGCGAGCACCGCAGCACCGCCTTCGACGTCTACGTGGCGCTCGGCGGCAACCACGAATGGCGCGTCAAGTGGTTCAAGAACGTCACGATCCTCTTCCTCACCGACGTGACACGGCAGACGCTGCGCAACCTGTGGCACGACCGGGCGCTCTTCAGCGTCAAGACCTGGCGCAGCGCCTGGACCTACCTCTTCGGCAAGCGGGGCCTCGTGCGCCAGACCTACGGCCCGTGGAAGGCCTACCTGCGCGAGGACTTCCATCCGCGTCAGCAGGACGACACGCTGTCGCGGGACTGGCTGCAGGCGAACGCCGGGCAGTTTGCCGTCGTCGGCAAGTAGGGGCCCTACCGTCGTTCCCGCGGAAGCGGGAATGACACTAGGCCGCCGTGACCTCGACGGCCACCCCACCCAGCACGGCGTTGCCCGAGAGCGGGTCGCGCAGTCGCTCGTCGAGCACGGCGTTGAGGTTCGCCCCAGGCCGCTCGGCCGCCACACTGAGCTGCGTCCCCGGCAGGTGATGGCCCCAGCCATGCGGCAGGCTGATCACCCCTGGCATCACGCTGTCGCTCACCTCCACCTGCGCGTCGATCGCCTGACCGTCGTGGCCAGCGATGCGCGCGAGTGCGCCATCGACGAGCTTCAGCCGCGCCGCATCGGCCGGGTTCACGATGGCCGTGCAGCGGAACGGGCCCTTGGCGAGCAGCGGCAGGTTGTGCATCCAGCTGTTGTTCGAGCGCACGTGGCGGCGGCCGATGATGACCATCTCGGGCAGCGGCCGGGCCATGTCGCCTGAAGCGCGCTGCAGGTCGTCCAGCAGCATCGGCGGGGCGAGCTCGAGCTTGCCGCTGGGCGTGCGCAGCACCTCGGGGATGCGCGGCTGCAGCGGGCCGAGGTCGATGCCGCCTTCCGCGGCGGCGACTTTCGCAAGCGTGAGGCCGTCCGGCCTGGCACCGAAGCCATCGCCATAGGGGCCGCTGCGAAGCGAGAGATCGAGCCGTCGCTCCGGGCCGGTGTGCGCCGAGATGGCCTGGAACACCGTCTCGGCGTTGTCGCCGAGGCCACGGCGCAGCTCGGCGAGGATCATCTCGTCGTCGAGCGCGTGCACGTCCACCGCGCTGCCCTTGCCCTGCACGATGCCGATGAGCCTGACGAGGACCTGCCAGTCGCGCAGCTGGCCCTCGGGTGCGGGCAGCGCGGGCGCGCTGTAGCGCACGTGGTTGCGGTAGGCGAACTGCGGCAGGGCCACGTCGAAATGCGCGTCTTCCAGCGGTGCGAGGCCGGGAAGGATCACATCCGCATGGCGTGTCGTCTCGTTGAGGTAGATGTCGTAGCTCAGCATGAAGTCGAGCTGGTCGAGGGCCTTTGCGACACGCGCGCCGTTCGGTGCCGAGAGCACCGGGTTGCTTGCCAGCGTGATGAGCGCCTTGACCTGGCCTGCGCCGCCCGTCTCGATCTCTTCCGCCAGACACCCCATCGGCAGCTCGCCGAAGACCTCGGGCGCGCCGCTCACGCGCGAACGGTGGCGGCCGGTGACGATTCCCTTGCCGACGCCGGGCTTGCCCTCGGTGTTGGCCGAGAACGCCGCCGACTTCGGGAACATCGCGCAGCCGGGTTCGTCGAGGTGGCCGGTGAGCACGTTGAGCACGTCGATCAGCCAGCTCGCGAGCGTGCCATGCGCCTGGGTGCAGGTGCCGAGCCGGCCGTAGACGGCCGCGCGCTCGGCCTTCGCCAGATCACGGGCGAGCTGGCGGATGCCATCGGCCTCAATGCCGCAGCGCGCCGACACCGCCTCGGGCGTGAAGGGCGCGATCGCATCGCGCAAGGTGTCGACGCCGGCCACGTGCTCGGCGATGCGGCCCAGGCGCACGAGCTTCTCGGCAAACAGCGTGTGCACCATCCCGAGCATCAGGAACGCATCGCCCCCGGGGCGGATGGCGATGTGGCGGCTGGCGATCTCGGCCGTCTCGGTGCGGCGCGGGTCCACGACGACGAGCTGGCCGCCGCGTTCGCGCAGGGCCTTGGCCTTGCCGCGGAAATCGGGCACGGTCCACAGGCTGCCGTTGCTCGCCATCGGGTTCGCGCCCAGCATGAGCAGGAAGTCGCAGCGCTCTATGTCAGGGATGGGGATGGTGAGCCAGCTTCCGAACATCAGACCGCTCGAGAGCTGCTTGGGCATCTGGTCGAGCGTGGAGGCCGAGAAGACGTTGCGCGAGCCGAGCGACTTGAGGAAGCGGCCCAGGTAGAGCATCAGCCCGAACTTGTGGCCGGCCGGGTTGCCGACGCTCACCGCCACACTGTCGTTGCCGTGCGCGGCGCGGATGGCGCTCAGCCGTCGTTCGATCTCGGCGAAGGCTTCTTCCCAGCTCGATTCGACGAAGCGCCCGTCGCGCTTGACGAGCGGCGTGCGCAGGCGGTCGGGATCGTCCTGCAGGTCTTTCAGCGCCACGCCCTTGGGGCAGATGTAGCCCTGGCTGAAGCTGTCGCTCTCCTGGCCTCGGATGGCGATGACCTTGCCTCGCTCGACCTGGATGTCGAGGCCGCAGGTGGCCTCGCAGACGGGGCAGATGTGGTGTGCGAGGGTCATGGTGTGTCTCCCAAGTGTGAGACGGGGTTATGCCTGCGAGGCGGCCGACAGTCCGTCGCTCATGTGACGCATCGCCTGGGTGGTGAAGTCGTCGGAGGGGAAGAAGGTTTCGAGCGCCAGCTCGGAGAGCGTCACGTCGACCGGCGTGCCGAAGACCGTGGTGGTGCTCAGGAACGAGAGCACGCCGGCGGGGGTGCGCAACTGCAAGGGCACGGCGACCGCATTGGCCGGGATGTGCTCGTGCGCATCGGCGCCGTCGGGCACCGGGTAGGCCTGCAGCTCCTGCAGCAGCGCCACCAGCACCGGGTCGGCGCTGATCGCGATCTGGCGTCGCAGCCGCTCGAAGAGGTGCTCGCGCCAGCCAAGCAGGTTGACGATGCGCGGTGCCACGCCTTGCGGGTGCAGGCTCACGCGCATCACGTTGATCGGCGGCTGCGTCAGCTCGGGCGCGATGCCCTGCATCAGGAGCAGCACCTGCTGGTTGTGCGCGAGCATGTTCCAGTGGCGGTCGACCGCCAGCGCCGGGTGCGGCTCGTGGGCCTTGAGCAGGCGCTCGACCATCTGCTTGGCGACCTGCAGGGCAGGGTCGTCGAGCGTGCGCTCGGGGTAGAGCGGGGCGTAGCCGGCCGCGGTGAGCAGCGCATTGCGTTCGCGCAGCGGCACCTCGAGCTGCTCGGCCAGGTGCAGCACCATCGCGCGGCTGGGCGTGGCGCGGCCGGTCTCGACGTAGCTCAGGTGGCGGGTGGAGATGTCGGCGTCCATCGCCAGGTCGAGCTGGCTCAGGCGGCGGCGCTGGCGCCATTCGCGCAGCAAGGGGCCGAAGGCCAGGGGGGATGACGCGGGAGCTGAGGTGGCGGTGGCAGTCATGGCCGCACCTTACAACAGGCCAACTGCCAGACCCATGACCTCGCAGGTCATGGACCGGCTGCAGCGGCGCGCCGAGCATTCGGGCCATGCCGCGATGGGCGGTGTTCAACCCAAGGAGATGCTCATGTCACACCTTCACGTCACTCCCTTCCTTCGCAACGTGCTGCGCGCCGATGCCGCGGTGAGCGCCGTCGCTGCCCTCGTGATGCTGCTGGGCGGCAGCGCCTTGCAGTCGTTGTTGCAGCTGCCGGCCTGGCTGTTGCTTGGCGCCGGCTCGGCGCTCGTCGCCTACGTGGTCTTCGTCACGTGGCTCTCGCAGCGCGACAGCGTTCCCCGCGGCCTGATCTGGACGCTGGTGGTGATCAACGTCGGCTGGGCGTTCGACTGCGCGCTGCTGGCCTTCGCGAGCTGGCTGCAGCCGAGCGCCTGGGGCCACGCCTTCCTCGGCGCGCACATCGTGACGGTGCTGGTGTTCGCCGAGCTGCAGTACATGGCACTGCAGCGTGGGCGTGCCTCGGGCGTGCCGGCGCACGCCTGAGGGGTTCAGGTTTCGTCGACCTCGGCTGCGTCGCCGTACGCCGACATCGGCACGCAGGCGCAGAAGAGGTTGCGGTCGCCGTAGACGTTGTCCACTCGGCCGACCGGCGACCAGTACTTCTGCTGGCGCAGGCTCTTGACCGGGTAGGCCGCATCCTCGCGTGAGTAGGGGTGCGGCCACTCGTTCTTGAGCAGCGCGGCAGCGGTGTGCGGCGCGGCCTTGAGCGGGTTGTCGTCCTTCGGCCAATGGCCTTGCTCGACGCGCGCGATCTCGCGGCGGATGGCGATCATCGCGTCGCAGAAACGATCGAGCTCGACCAGCGGTTCGCTCTCGGTCGGCTCGACCATCAGCGTGCCGGGCACCGGGAAGCTCAGCGTGGGCGCGTGGAAGCCGTAGTCGATGAGGCGCTTGGCCACGTCTTCGGCGGTGACGCCCGAGCTGTCTTTCAGCGGGCGCAGGTCGAGGATGCACTCGTGCGCCACACCGCCTCCCTTTACGCCGGCGATGTTGCCGCTGTAGTGGATGTCGTAGTGGTCGGCCAGGCGCGCGGCGATGTAGTTGGCGCTGAGGATGGCGGTCTCGGTCGCCTGCTTCAGGCCCTCGGCGCCCATCATGCGGACGTACATCCACGAGATCGGGAGCACGGCCGCGTTGCCGAGCGGCGCGGCGCTGACGGCGCCAACCTGCTTGTCGTGGCCGAGGCCGGCGGCACGGTGCGCCGGCAGGTAGGGCACGAGGTCCTCGACCACGCACACCGGGCCGACGCCCGGGCCGCCACCGCCGTGCGGGATGCAGAAGGTCTTGTGCAGGTTCAGGTGGCTCACGTCGCCGCCAAACTCGCCGGGTGCGGCGATGCCGACCAGCGCGTTCATGTTGGCACCGTCCACGTAGACACGGCCGCCGTGCTGGTGCACCAGCGCGCACAGCTCCTTCACCCGCGTCTCGAACACGCCGTAGGTGCTGGGGTAGGTGATCATCACGCAGGCGAGCCTGGCGCTGTGCTGCTCGCATTTGGCCTTGAGGTCGGCGAGGTCGACGTTGCCGTCGGCATCGCACTTGGTGACGACGACCTGCATGCCCACCATCTGCGCGCTGGCGGGGTTGGTGCCATGCGCGGACTCGGGAATCAGGCAGATGTTGCGGTGGCCCTCGCCACGGCCTTCGTGGTACGCCTTGATGATGAGCAGGCCGGCGTATTCGCCTTGCGAGCCGGCGTTGGGCTGCAGGCTGATGCCCGAGTAGCCGGTGGCCTGGCACAGCCAGTCGCGCAGGAGCTGGTCGAGTTGTGCATAGCCCTTGAGCTGGTCTTGCGGTGCGAAAGGGTGCACGTTCGCGAACTCGGGCCAGGTGATGGGGATCATCTCGCTGGTCGCGTTGAGCTTCATCGTGCAGGAGCCGAGCGGGATCATGCTGCGGTCGAGCGCGATGTCCTTGTCGGACAGGCTGCGGATGTAGCGCAGCATCTCGGTCTCGCTGTGGTGCGTGTTGAAGACCGGGTGGGTGAGGAAGGCGGAGCTGCGGCGCAGCGCGGCGGGGATCAGGTCGGTGGTGGAGGCAAGGGCCTCGACGCTCGGCAGCTTCTCACCGTCCTTGGCGAAGACCTTCCACAAGAGCGCGAGGTCGTCGCGCGTGGTGGTTTCATCGAGCGTGATGCAGAGGTACTCGCCCCAGGCGCGGCGCAGGTTGGCGCCGAGCGAGACGGCACGTTGCATCAGCCGCTCGGTGTCGGCGCCGGTCTTGAGGCTGATCGTGTCGAAGGCGCCGCGCTCGAGGTGGTGCGTGGCGCCCAGGTCGACGCCCAGTTGCTTCAGCCCCGCGACGAGGATGCCCGTGTAGCGCGCCACCCGCTGGGCGATGCGCGTCAGGCCCTGCGGCCCGTGGTAGACCGCGTACATGCTGGCCACGACGGCCGGCAGCACCTGCGCGGTGCAGATGTTGGAGGTGGCCTTCTCGCGGCGGATGTGCTGCTCGCGCGTCTGCAGCGCGAGGCGGTAGGCCGGCGCGCCGTGCACGTCGACGCTCACGCCGACCAGGCGGCCGGGCATCGAGCGCTTGAACTCGTCGCGCACCGCGAGATACGCCGCGTGCGGGCCGCCGCAGCCCATGGGCATGCCGAAGCGCTGGGTGGTGCCGACCGCGATGTCGGCACCCATCTCGCCCGGGGTCTTCAGCAGCGTCAGCGCCAGCAGGTCGGCGGCCATGATGAAGGCGGCCTTCTTGGCGTGCACCTTGTCGGCTTCGGCCGCCCAGTCGTAGAGCCAGCCGCTGCTGGCCGGGTACTGCACCATCGCGGCGAAATAGTCGTCGGCAGCGATGGCGGCATTCCACTCGTCGTGCGAGTTGGCCTCCTTCACCACCAGGCCCAGCGGCCTGGCGCGGGTGTGCAGCACTTCGAGCGTCTGCGGGTGCACGTCGCCCGAGACGACGAAGACGTTGCCCGTCGCCTTCACGCTGCGCTTGGCGAGCGTCATCGCTTCGGCCGCGGCGGTGGCCTCGTCGAGCATCGAGGCGTTGGCGATGGCCAGGCCGGTCAGGTCGCAGACCATGGTCTGGAAGTTGACCAGCGCCTCCATCCGGCCCTGCGAGATCTCGGCCTGGTAGGGCGTGTAGGCGGTGTACCAGGCCGGGTTCTCGAGGATGTTGCGCAGGATGACGCCCGGCGTGTGCGTGCCGTGGTAGCCCTGGCCGATGAAGCTCCTGAGCACGCGGTTCTGCGAGGCGATGGCCTTCAGCTCGGCGAGCGCATCGGCCTCGGTGACCGGTGCCGGCAGTTCCATGGGCTGCGGGCGCGCGATGGCACGCGGCACGATGCTGTCGATCAACGCCCGGCGCGACGCTGCGCCGATGGCCGAGAGCATGCGCCGTTCGTCTTCCGGTTCGATGCCGATGTGGCGGGCAATGAATTCGGACGGGTTCTCGAGTTCACCGAGAGGCTTCAGGGCAGACATCAGCATTTCTTTTCCAGCGAGGGCAGGGCGGGGCAGCGGGTGACGGGATCAGGCGTTCTTGACGAGCGCGTCGTAGGCCGGGGCGTCGAGCAACTGCTCGAACTCGGCCATGTCGCTCACCTTGACCTTGAAGAACCAGCCGTTGCCCAGCGGGTCGCTGTTGGCGAGCGCCGGGTCGGCGCGCAGGCTCTCGTTCACTTCGACGATCTCGCCGCTGACCGGCATGTAGAGGTCGGCCGCGGCCTTCACCGATTCGACGACACCGGCGACCTCGCCCTTCTTGAACGAGCGGCCCACCTCGGGCAGGTCGACGAACACGACGTCGCCCAGCGCGTCCTGCGCATGCTGCGTGATGCCGACGGTGGCGGCCTCGTGGTCCTCGATGTTGATCCACTCGTGGTCGGGGGTGTACATGGTCGTCATGGGAAAGGCTCCTGGTGGTGTTCGAGACGTTGTTGGGAATCAGCCGCGGTGGTAGCGGTGCGGCGTGAACGGCATGGGGCACACGCGCATCGGCTGGCGCTTGCCTCTGACCTCGGCATACACCTCGTGGTGGGCGAGGGCGTGATTGGCGGCGAGGTAGGCCATCGCGATCGGCTGGTTGACGGTGGGCGAGAGCGTGCCGCTGGTCACGTGGCCGAGCTTGTGGCCCTTGGCGTCGACGATGACGGCGCCTTCGCGCACGGGGATGCGCTCCAGGCCCAGCAGGCCTGCGCGCTTGATCGAGGCGCCGCTGGCGAGCTGCGACTCGATCACGCTCGCGCCCGGGTAGCCGCCGGCGCGCGCGCCACCGGGGCGGCGCACCTTCTGGATCGCCCAGGTCAGGCCGGCTTCGACGGGCGTGGTGGTCTCGTTGATGTCGTGGCCGTAGAGGCACAGGCCGGCTTCGAGGCGCAGCGTGTCGCGGGCGCCCAGGCCAGCGGGTTTCACCTCGGGCAGGGCGAGCAACGAGCGCGCCAGCGCCACGGCGTGCTCGGCCGGCACCGAGATTTCGAAGCCGTCTTCGCCGGTATAGCCCGAGCGGGTGACGAAGCAGTCGGCCCCGGCGATGCGGGCCGTCATGCCGGTCATGAAGGTGAGCCTGGCCACCTCGGGGTTGAGCCTGGACAGCGCGTCGACGGCCTTCGGGCCTTGCAGCGCCAGCAGCGCGCGGTCGGGCAGCGGCTGCACGTTGCAGCGGTGGCCGATGTGGGTGATGAGGTGGCGCGTGTCGGCCGTCTTGCAGGCGGCGTTGACGACGACGAAAAGATCGTCGGGGCGGCGCGTGATCATCAGGTCGTCGAGGACGCCGCCGCTCGTGTTGGTGAAGAGCGCATAGCGCTGCTTGCCCACCGGCAGGTCGACCACGTCGACGGGCACCAGCGCTTCGAGTGCGCGGGCCGCGTCGTCGCCCACGAGGCGCAGCTGGCCCATGTGCGAGACGTCGAAGAGCGCGGCCGACTCGCGACAGTGCTTGTGCTCGGCAATGATGCCGCCGGGGTAGTTCACCGGCATCTCGTAGCCGGCGAAGGGCACCATCTTGGCGCCGAGTTCCAGGTGCAGGGCGTGCAGCGGCGTCCTGAGAAGGCTGGCGGGAACGACTGAAGCGGCGGCGTTGGCGGACATGGCAGTCTCCGAGGGCATTGTTGAAAGACAAGTGTTCTCCACCGAGGTGAAAAACGCTTGCAATGCCCTCACTGTCCGCTTTACCTGAGAGATTGGCGAGGCCGCTCACGCAGCACCCGCTTGCCCCTTCGGTGGGCCCACTCCGGGTGGGCCTCTCTCCAGCGAGGACGCCCCGTTTCCAGAGCGTTTTGTCAGTCCTTTTGCCTGAGCGTTCGAGTGGGCCAATACAGCCAACCCTGCGCCTTCGGCGGCTTCACGCGGAAGCTCTCTCCTGACGTGGGGGAGTGTAGCTCCCCCGATCCATGACATGCCCGAATAGTTCGGGCCACCGCCGCCTTCGGGCGTCACCCAGACGATGTTCTGCGTCGGGACCTTGATGTCGCAGGTCTTGCAGTGCACGCAG